>CAZAEG010000001.1:0-3414 GCA_964484035.1 uncultured Enterobacteriaceae bacterium
GTGGCGTTCGCCGCCATCGGCGCGAGCGCCGCTGCAACCGCCAGGGCCAGTAACGAGTTCTTCACGCTTCCTCCTCCCCTCAAAGAACGTCTATATGAAAAGACTCACGTCGGCGTCGCGCGCCATGGGCAGGAACGTCGCGGCGCCGCAGTACTCCTTGACTTCCGGAATGAAATCCGCCGGCGTGAAGCCGAACAGATCGACCGTCATCTGGCAGCCGATCAGGTTGACGCCCCCTTCGATGCAGGCGGTGCGCAGTTCCTCGACTCCGGCGACGCCCTTGTTGTGGATCGTCTGCTTCATGAGCGTCGTGGCGAGCGTTTCGAACCCGGGCACGATGCTCTGCACCGCGTTGGGAATGTTCCAGTTGATGCCCCTGAACCATTCCGGCCCGAAAGGCATCTTCATCGGCATGCCCGGGTTGCCGAGCGGGCTCACCTTCAGGTCACTGATGTCCTTGCGGAGCAGGCCGAGCCCGTAAAACGTAAAGAACATCGATACGTTCCAGCCGAGGGCGGCTGCGGTGCTGGCGAGGATGAACGGCGGGTAGGCCCAGTCGAGGGTGCCCTTGGTGGCGATGAGGGTCATCGAGGGCGTCTGCTTCTCGCGCAGCTCGGCGAGTTTCTTCGGCAGCAGCGCGTCAAGGCGCTCGTTGATCAGGCGGTCCAGGTCGCTGGCGTCAGCCATTCGGTTCTCCTTTGGAGGAAGCTAATACTGTGCAGGAGTATGCGCTAGTTGTTTCCTCTGATGGTGGTAGGGGTTTTTCTTATGCGGCGGCGCACAAGAGCGGAAACCAACGCGCATATACCCCACGGTGTATATTGCGCGCCATGCCCAAGCCGACCATGCACGACCCCGACATGAAGAAGGCCATGGACGTGCGCCTGGCGCGCATCGCGGGCCAGGTGCACGCCGTGCGGCGCATGATCGGCGAGGACGAGGCCTGTGAGGACATCGCGCAGCAGCTGGCCGCGGCGCGCAAGGCGCTCGACCGCGCCTTCTACGAGATGGTGTCCTGCATGATCCGGCAGGAACCGCCGGCCGGCGAGCGCGCGCGCGAGGAGCGCGCGGGCAAGGTGGCGGAGCTGCTGTCGCGCTTCGCCTGATGACATCCACCCAGCGAGGGGGCTAGTATTTCTCCATGAACTTCGACAAAGAGCTCGACGCCCGCGGGCTGAACTGCCCGCTTCCCATCCTGCGCGCGAAGAAGGCGCTCAACGACATGCAGTCCGGACAGGTGCTGAAGATCGTCGCCACCGACCCCGGGTCGGTAAAGGACTTCCAGGCCTTCGCCAAGCAGACCGGCAACGACCTGCTGCAGCAGGCCGAAGCGGACAAGGAGTTCGTTTTCTTCCTGAAGCGCCGCTAGCGCGCCTAGGCGACGCTGCCGAAGCCCTTGTCGGTGGCGCCCGCCGGCGCCTTGAGCCCCGCGATCCGGCAGCCCTGCGCCACCGGGCCGCCGGGAAAGAGCAGGTAGAGGCGCCGGATGCCGCCCTGGCGATGGAACTTCTCGCCGAGCGCGTCGTGCAGCCCGCGCAGGTTGATCGCGGTCGGCTCGTGGCGCGCGAAATACTCCTGCAGGGCGCGCACCGCCTCCCAGTGCTCGTCGCCGAGCTCGAGTCCTTCCTGCTTCGCGGTTTCGAGAGCGCGCGCACGGGTCCAGCCCTCAGGCGCGTGCGGAAACACCGGGTCCGGGGCAGGGGCGCCGCCGCCGGCGCGGATTTCGTCGATCAGGCTTGTCATGTCGACCTCAGCCCTTGCGGATGTGGAACACGTACTCGCCCGGCGCGCTCTCGCGCGCGTCGGCGAGCTCCAGCCCGGTCGCCTTCACCCAGCTGCGCACGTCCGCGCGGATGCCGGGGCAGTCGCTGAGCAGCTGCAACACTTCGCCCTTGCGCATGCCGTTCAGAAGCTTCTTCGCTTCGATCACGGGGCCGGGGCAGGTCGTGCCGCGCATGTCGAGCACCGCATTGGCCGACACGCGCCGACCCTTGCCCTTGCGGATGTAGTACGCGGTCCCGCCGCGCGCCAGCTTCCCGGTCTTGACGATCTCTACGTCGGCGTACTTCGGCCAGGACAGCAGGTCGTCCCGGGTCCCGGGGCAGTCGGATTTCAGCAGCAGCATCTCGCCCGCCAGCAGGTCGTCGAGCACGCGACGCGCGCCGAGCATCGGGCCGGGGCAGGCGGCGCCGATCATGTCGAGCGTGACGTGGGGCTTCGGGGCGCTTCTCTTGGCCATGCGGCGAGCGAGCCTGCTAAAGTGAGTTTATAACCCCGCCCACCCCGATGCGCAATCTTCCGCAACTGGCGAGCGTCGTGCAGCGCAACTGCGACATTTCGGATGCGCGCCACGCGGGCGACTACGGCCTGTGCACTTTCCTGCTGAAGATGCGCGAGTACTTCCGCTGGGAGAACGAGCTGCCGTTCGCGCGCAGCCTGCCGAAAGACGAACTGGGCGAGTGGCTCAAGTCACGCGAGCAGGCCTGGCAGGATATCGAGGAAGACGAGTTCGCGCCGTTGCCGCTCGCGCGCGGCGCGCTCGACCCCTTCGAGGCGGCGGTGGCGAACCGCGAGCTGCTGCCGCAGGGCGGAGTCTACGGCGCGGGGTACGGGCGCATGGGCAAGCCGGTGTTTTTCCTCGGCGAGCTGCGGCGCATCGAGGAGCGCGAGGGGCTCACCATCTGCGTGTCCTCGTGCGAGTACGCGCGCGAGCTCGCCGCGCCGCCGGCGATGCTGCAGGGACGGACCGTCTACGTGCGCCTGGAATCGGTGCGCCGCACCCTCTGGGAGAGAATCGAGGAGTGGCAGTGGCGCAAGCAGGGCGGGGCGATGGCGCGCGTGCTGGCGAGCTACGACTTCATCGCCGACCCCGAGCGCGCCCTCGCGCGCATGGCGGAGAACGAGACCGAATCCATGATCCTGCACGAGATCGGCGAGGCGAGCGCCGGGGAGCTGCTCGGCGAGGCCTGGGGCGAGATGGCGCTCGCGGCGTCGGCCACGCGCGCGGAGATCGCGATGCGCGCGGTGCGCGACCTGCTCGCCGATTGCCTCTCGACGCTGCCGGCGCTGCTCAAGCGCGGCAACGCGCCGGCGCTGCACTTTCATTTCGCCACCTACGATGCGCTGCGCCGCCAGCTCTTTCCGCAGGCGCTCGAGGCCTACGAGGACTATGCGCGCTGCGGGGCGACGGAACGGCTGTGGCGGGTGGTGCGCGAGGGGCGCGAGCGCTGGCTGGAGGCCGCGCGCCGGCTGCTGGCGCTCACTCCCGAGGTGCGCGAGACGGCGCTGGAGGCTCTGCTGCCGCCGCCTGCTCGATGAGCTTCTTCACCAGGCGCACCATTTCCGGCGCCTCGATCTCCATCACCTGCTCGATCACCCACTTGTTGTCGCCGCCCGCCATGGCGTCGGCCACCT
>CAZAEG010000002.1:0-5284 GCA_964484035.1 uncultured Enterobacteriaceae bacterium
TCGGCGTGAACAGCGGCCTGATCACCACCGAAGTCGCGCCGTTCGGCGGCGTGAAGCAGTCGGGGCTCGGGCGCGAGGGCTCGAAGTACGGCTGCGAGGAGTTCGTCGAGGTGAAGTACATCTGCATGGGCGGGGTGTAGCTAGGGTGGGCCAATGGCCCACCCTACGGCTAAGGTCGCAAACTGCGACCTTAGAATTTCAGCCGCATCGGCAACATCGCCGAGTCGGCGAATCCCATCTTGCGGTAGAGGGCCTGCGCGCTCGTGTTGTCGCTGTCCGTGAGCAGCACGACGCGCAGCGCGCCCTCGGCACGGGCCTGCTCGAGGACGTAGGTGAGAAGCGCTTGTCCGATTCCGCGCCGCTGGTGCTCGGGATGCACGATGCAGTCCTCGAGCCCAGCGACCGTGCCGCCCTCGGCGGTGCTGGTGGTGAAGTGCAACGCGGCCATGGCGATGGCCTTGCCCGCTTGACGCGCGACATAGATGCGCGCGCGCGAAGGGTCCGCGAGGATCAGCTCGAGCGCGCGGCGCTGCTTCTGCGGATCGGGCGAGAGCTCGTGCTCCTGCGTGAAGAGGATGCGCAGGAGCTCGACCAGTTGCGGCACATCGCCCGGCACCGCCACGCCCAGTTCCATGTTCCGGTCAGGGAAGCGGTTTCGGTTCGTCCGACAGCGACCTGAGGTACGCGATGAGAGCGGCGCGGCGCCGCGGCTCGGCAATACCGCGGAACTCCATCTTCGTACCCGGCACAAACGATCTTGGATTCGCGATGTAGCTGCTGAGGTGTTCGTAGGTCCAGCGACCGCCCAGCTTGCGCAACGGCTCCGAGTACTCGAACCCCGGAAAGCCGGCCTTCGACCTGCCGACAATGTTCCAGAGCGGCGGGCCCGCCTTGGACTGCTCGGGATGCCTTGCCAGCTCATGGCAGACGGCGCACGCGCTTGCCGTCTCCTCACCCGCGGCCAGATCGGCCGATGCGATCAGCGCATCCACGGGTTCGACCCGAATCGAGCGCGCACCAAAGGATCTGAGCAGCTCTGCCGCCGCCGTCTGGCCGCGTCTGAGCGCGGTATGCAGCGGCGGGCCGGCGCCATCATCCGGCAGGTTAGGATCCACGCCGGTCTCGAGCAATACGCGCACGACGCCGAGATGTCCATGCCGGATCGCGGCATGAATCGGCGTGCCGGTCGATCCGTAAAAACCCGAGGCCTGACGCCGCGGATCGCCACCGGCTGCCAGCAGTCTGGCGACAACCGCCGCATGACCTTCGCTTGCGGCGACATGCAAAGGCGTGGCGCCGCCGCCGTCGGTGGCTTCGACCTGGGCCCCACCGGCGAGGAGCCTTTCGACGGCCGCAAGATCGCCGCGCCGCGCAGCGTCGTGAAGCTCGGCGGCAGCGGCCTTCAATGCGACCAGAAGCGCAAGCCCGGTGCCTGCCACGAACGCGGAAACTACTCCCACCGTTTCCTCCAACAGCAAGCTACGCGCAACGATACTCGCATGCGCCCCGGCTGTGCGAGCGCTACACGTTGAAGCGGAAGTGCTGGCGGACGTGCGGAATCAAGCAGCCTTGCGCCCGTTTGCGGCCGGCGTGAAATATCTTTCCTTTACAGCGTCAAGGAAAACCACCGCCACCAACTCGCCGTCATCGGCGTAGCTCTTGTGGACGTGCCAGCTCTCGGAGACTTCGCGCGCGACGGGCTTATCCGAGAAGCGCACTTCCAGGATGTCGTCGTCCTTCCAGTAGGTGGCGTGCATCATGTGCCCTCCGGGTCGAAGTGGTGCATGACGGTCTTGACGATCAGGGCGTCAGCCTTCCAGATCCAGCAACGTCCCTGCTCTCTTTCCCGCAATGTGCTCGTCTCGATCACGTCCAGCAGTGTTTCTACCGAGATTTTACGCTCTGCCGCGCGGGCCAGCGCATGGTCCGTCAGCCAGACCCGTCGCTGGAAGCGCTCGCTCCAATGGGGGCCGGCGCTCAACCCTACCTGCATCACACGTTGAACCGGAAGTGCATGACGTCGCCGTCGCGCACCACGTAGTCCCTGCCTTCCACCCGCAGCCGTCCTGCCTCCTTCGCCCCCTGCTCGCCGCCGTGGGCGACGAAGTCGTCGTAGGTCGCGACCTCGGCGCGGATGAAGCCGCGCTCGAAATCGGTGTGGATCACGCCCGCGGCCTGCGGCGCGGTGGCGCCCTGCGGCACGGTCCAGGCGCGCACCTCCTTCGGCCCGGCGGTGAAGTAGGTCTGCAACCCGAGGAGCGCGTACGCGGCGCGCGCCAGGCGGTTCAGCCCCGGCTCCTCGAGCCCCGCATCCGCGAGGAACACCTTCCTGTCCGTCTCGCTCATGTCGGCGATCTGCGCTTCGAGCGCGGCGCAGATCGCCACCACCGGCGCACCCTCGTTCTTCGCATAGGCCTCGACCATTTCCAGCAGTGGGTTGTCGCGAAAGCCGTGCTCGGCGACGTTGGCGACGTACAGCGTGGGCTTCATGGTGAGGAGGAAAAACGGCCGCAGCACCGCGAGCTCCTCCCGCGACCAGTCCACCGAGCGCGCCGGGCGGCCCGCATCGAGCGCGGCCTGCGCCTTTTCCAGCACCGCCACCAGGCGCTGCGCCTCCTTGTCGCCACCGGTCTGCGCCACCTTGGCGGACTTCGCGAGCTGCCTGCCGACCGAGTCGAGGTCGGCGAGTGCGAGCTCGGTGTGGATGGTTTCGATGTCGGACACCGGGTCCAGCTTGCCGGCGACGTGCCCCACGTTCGGATCCTCGAAGCAGCGCACGACGTGCGCGATGGCGTCCGTTTCGCGGATGTTGGCGAGGAACTTGTTGCCCAGGCCCTCGCCCTTCGAGGCGCCCGCGACCAGTCCCGCGATGTCCACGAACTCGACCACCGCGGGGATCACCTTCTGCGGCCTGGCGATCGCGGCGATCCGGGCGAGGCGCGGATCGGGCACCTCGACGATGCCCACGTTCGGCTCGATGGTGCAGAAAGGATAGTTCTCGGCGGCGATCGACGCCTTGGTGAGCGCATTGAAGAGCGTCGACTTGCCGACGTTCGGCAAGCCGACGATGCCGCACTTCAAGCTCATTTCCTGCTGCCGGTGAGCCCCTTGAGCAGGCCCTTGAGCAGGCCGGCTTTCTCTTGCCTGGGCGGCGCCTGCTTCGCTTCGGCCTTCTTCGGCTCGGCCTTCTTCGGCTCCGGCTTGGGCGCCTCGGCCTTCTTCACCACGGGCTTGTCCTCGCTATGCAGCTTCTGCATCGCGCCCTGCATGTCGCCCGCGAGCATGAGCGGCACGTGCTCGAGCGCGCGGGCGACGGCCCCTTCGATCGCCTCGCGCTCCTCGGCGGGCGGCTTCTCCAGCACGTAGTCCGCGCCCGAATCGCCCGTCGGGCGGCCGACGCCGATCCTGAGCCGCCAGTAGTCGTGCGTGCCGAGGCGCTGCGAGATGTCCTTCAAGCCGTTGTGCCCGGCGATGCCGCCGCCCTGCTTCAGGCGCGCGGTGCCCGGCGCGAAGTCGAGCTCGTCGTGCACCACCAGAATCTCCTCGGGCGGGATCTTGAAGAAGCCGGCCAGCATCTGCACCGCGCGGCCGGAGGCGTTCATGAACGTCTGCGGCATCACCAGCCACAGGCCGCCGTCCTTGCCGACCAGCG
Organism: uncultured Enterobacteriaceae bacterium; assembly: GCA_964484035.1. Lineage (GTDB taxonomy): Bacteria > Pseudomonadota > Gammaproteobacteria > Burkholderiales > SG8-39 > JAABQT01. The sequence continues at coordinate 3,653 of CAZAEG010000002.1, forward strand.
CCTGGTAGTGGTTGTCCTTCTTGAGCGCGACGCCGCGCGCAAGGGCGAGCCGCTCGAGCAGCCAGAACCCGGCATTGTGCCGGCTGCGCTCGTACTCCTTGCCCGGGTTGCCCAGGCCGACGATGAGGCGGATCTTGGACAGCGGCTACTTCTTTTCTTTCCTGTCCGACTTTTCCGCGCCCTTGTCGGCGCCCTTGTCGGCGGGCTTGGCCTTGTCGCCCGCAGCGGCGGCTTTCGCCTTGTCGCCCGCGGCCGCCGGCGCGCCTTCGCCCGGCTTCTCCGGCGCCGCCTGCTCGGTGGTCGGCACCTCGCCCGCGGCCGGCACGGCCTCGGCGGTGACTTCCTCCTCTTCGGTGATCAGCGCCGGCAGCGTGCAGGTCGCCACCACCGGATTCTCGTCCTTGTGCAGGATCGCTTCCACCCCCTTGGGCAGCACCAGCTCCCGGGCGTGCACCGAGTTGCCGACCGCGATCTGCGCCAGGTCCACCTCGACGTACTCCGGCAGGTCGTCGGGGAAGCAGGTGATGTCGAGCTCGTTCAGCACGTGCGTGATCACGCCGGCCTGCTCCTTCACGCCCGGCGAGTTCGCCGCATTGACGAAGTGCAGCGGCACCTTCATGTGGATCTTCTTGTCCTTGGAGACGCGCTGGAAGTCCACGTGCTGCACCTGCGACTTCACCGGATGCATGTTGAAGGCGCGCAGCAGCACCTGCTCGGCGCCGTCGTCCAGCTTCAGCGTCAGGATGGAGGCGTGGAACTTCTCGTTGTGCAGGTTACGCAGCAGGTCCTTGTGGTCGAGCTCGATGTTCACGGCGCCCTTGTCGCCGCCGTAGACGATGCCGGGCACGCGGCCCGCGCGGCGCAGGCGGCGGCTCGCACCCGTACCTTGCACCTTGCGCTGGCTGGCGTTGATCTCGAATTTCATGCACTGCTCCTTGTTGAGCCGCCGGTCCCGCGACCAGGCCCCGGCGGGGTTGATGAATCTATTCGATGAACAGAGAACTCACCGAGTCCTCGTTGAAGATGCGCAGGATGGTCTCCGCGAGCAGGCCCGCCACCGTGAGCTGGCGGATCTTGGCGCAGCCGCGCGCGTCCTCGCGCAGCGGGATGGTGTCGGTCACCACCAGCTCGTCCAGGTCCGAGTGCTCGATGCGCTCGACCGCCGCCCCGGAGAGCACGGCGTGCGTGCAATAGGCCACCACCTTGGTGGCGCCCTCCTCCTTCAGCACCTGGGCCGCCTTCACCAGCGTGCCGGCGGTGTCCACCATGTCGTCCATGATGACGCAGGTGCGGCCCGTCACCTCGCCGATCACGTTCATCACTTCCGAGACGTTGGCCTTGGGACGGCGCTTGTCGATGATCGCCAGGTCCGATTCCAGGCGCTTGGCGAGCGCGCGCGCGCGCACCACGCCGCCGACGTCCGGCGACACCACGATCAGGTCGTCGTAGCTCTGCTTCCACACGTCGCCGAGCAGCACCGGCGCCGCGTACACGTTGTCCACCGGCATGTCGAAGAAGCCCTGGATCTGGTCGGCGTGCAGGTCCATGGTGAGCACGCGCGCCACTCCCACCGAGGTGAGCATGTTGGCCACCACCTTGGCGCTGATGGCGACGCGCGCCGAGCGCGGGCGG
>CAZAEG010000003.1:0-3625 GCA_964484035.1 uncultured Enterobacteriaceae bacterium
GAGGACCTCCAGGCGCTCGAGCACGAATTCGGCGGCGGCCTGGGTCAGGACGTTGACGTTGTACGCCTGGCGCACCTTGTTGAACTCGCCGATCCATTCGGGCCGGCCCGCGAGGTATCCCAGGCGGATGCCGGCGAGACCGAGCTTGGACACCGTGCGCATCACCACGAGGTTCGGGAATTCCGCGAGCCGCGGCATGAAGCTCTTCTGCGCGAAGACGTGGTACGCCTCGTCCAGCACCACCAGCCCCTCGGCCGCGCGCAGCACGGCGATCACGTCCTCCTCGGGATACAGCACGCCGGTGGGATTGTTCGGCCAGGCGACGAAGATGAGCGCCGGCTGCGCCGCCTTCACGCGGGCGACGAACGCGTCGCGATCGAGCGTGTAGTCCGCGCGCAGCGCATAGGGCAGCGCCCTCATGCCCGAGAGCGTGGCGTTCATGCCGTACATGACGAACGTCGGCGAGGGGAACAGCATCGCTGCGCCGGCGCGCGCGCAAGCGAAGGTGACGATCTGGATCAGGTCGTCCGAGCCGTTGCCGAGCAGGATCTCCATGCCCGCGGGCACGTGCATCTTGCGCGCCAGCAGCTCGCGCAGCTTGCGCCCGGTCGGGTCGGGGTAGCGATTCAGGTCCACGCGCGCGAGGTGCTCGCCGAGCTCGCGTCGCATCGGCGCGGGCAGCGGGTACGGATTCTCCATCGCGTCGAGCTTCACCATGCCGGCGCTGTCCGCGACGTGGTAGGCCTTGAGCGCGAGGATCTCCGGGCGGATGATCTTGTCGGGCGTCACTTGTACCTCAGCTCGGCCGAGCGCGCGTGCGCCTGCAGGCCTTCGCCCTCGGCGAGCGTGGCCGCGAGGCGCCCGAGGGTTGCGGCGCCCGCCGGCGACACGCCGATCACGCTCGTGCGCTTCTGGAAGTCGTACACGCCAAGCGGCGAGGAAAAGCGTGCCGTGCCGGCGGTCGGCAGCACATGATTCGGGCCGGCGCAGTAATCGCCCACGGCTTCCGAACTCCAGCGGCCGAGGAACAGGGCGCCGGCGTGCCTCAACTTCGGCAGCAGCGCGTCGGGGTCCGCGACCGAGAGCTCAAGGTGCTCGGGCGCGATGCGATCGGCGAGGGCGCAGGCTTCCTCGAGGCTTCGCGTCAGGACGAGCGCGCCGCGCGCAGCGAGCGAAGCTTCGATCACCTTCCTTCTCGGCAGCTCGGGCAGCAGCCGCGCCATGCTCGCCTCGACTGCGTCGAGGTAGCGCGCGTCGGGCGAAAGCAGGATCGACTGCGCAGCCTCGTCGTGCTCGGCCTGGGCAAAGAGGTCCATCGCCACCCAGTCGGCGGGCGCGGAGCCGTCGCCGATCACCAGGATCTCGGAAGGCCCGGCGATCATGTCGATGCCGACCTGGCCGAACACCTGGCGCTTGGCCGCGGCGACGTAGGCGTTGCCGGGGCCGACGATCTTGTCCACGCGCGGCACCGATTCGGTGCCGTAGGCGAGCGCGGCCACGGCCTGCGCGCCGCCGATCGAGATCACCTTGTGCACCCCGGCGAGCGCGGCGGCGGCGAGCGCCATCGGTGCGGCGTTCGGGCTCACCATGATGATCTCGCCGACGCCCGCGACCTGCGCCGGGAGCACGTTCATCAGCACGGTCGACGGGTAGGCCGCCTTGCCGCCGGGCACGTAGACGCCGACTTTCTCAAGCGGCGTCACGCGCTGGCCGAGGCGCGTGCCGTCGGCCTCGGTGCACTCCCAGGACTCGGCGCGCTGGCGCTCGTGGAAGGCGCGCACGCGCGCCGCTGCTTCGCGCAGCGCCGCGGCTTGCGCCGCAGGCAGCGCGGCGAGCGCGGCCTCGAGCCTGGCGCGCGGCACTTCGAGCGCCGCCATCGTCCTCGCCTGGATCCGGTCGAACTTGCGGGTGTACTCGAGCACCGCGGCGTCGCCGCGCTTTCTTACCTCGGTGATGATGGCGCGCACCGTTACCTCGACCGCATCGTCCTGTGCGGCCTCGTAGCGCGTGAGCGCGTCGAGCGCAGCGTCGAAGCCCGCGTCCGTCGTCTTCAGCCGTCGCAGCTTCATGACTCCGCCGCTTTCGCAAACGCCTCGATCAGCGGCTGCAGCTGCGCGCGCCGCGTCTTCAGCGCCGCCTGGTTGACGATGAGCCGTGCCGACACCGGCATGATCTCCTCGACCGCCACCAGCCGGTTGGCCTTCAGCGTCTTTCCGCTGGAGACGAGATCGACGATGGCGTCCGCGAGCCCCATGATCGGCGCCAGCTCCATCGAGCCGTAGAGCCGGATGAGATCCACATGCACGCCCTTGGCGGCGAAGAAATCGCGCGTCGTCCGCGGGTACTTGGTCGCCACGCGCAGGCGCGCGCCCTGCTGCACGGCGAGCGCGTAGTCGAAGCCTTTTCTTACCGCGACCATCATGCGGCAGCGCGCGATGCCGAGATCGAGCGGCTGGTACAGGCCCTCGCCGCCGTGCTCTTCGAGGACATCCTTGCCGGCGATGCCGAGATCGGCCGCGCCGTGCGCGACGTAGGTGGGCGTGTCCGCGGCGCGCACGATGACGAGGCTCACGTCGCGGCGCGCGGTGGGAATGATGAGCTTGCGGGAACGCTCCGGGTCTTCCCTAGGCGCGATGCCGGCGCGCGCGAGCAGCGGCCCCGTTTCCTCGAGGATCCGTCCCTTGGACAGCGCGATGCCAATGCCGGTCATGAGGCAAATGAAAAAAGACCCCGAAGGGCCCCTCCCGCTTGATTCGGAAGAGGATTTTACCGCACCCGCGAGATCCTGGCGCCGAGCGACGAGAGCTTCTGCTCGAGGCCCTCGTAGCCGCGATCGAGGTGGTAGATGCGGTCGATCAGCGTCTCCCCCTGCGCCGCCAGCCCCGCCACTACGAGGCTCGCGGACGCACGCAGGTCCGTCGCCATCACCTTTGCCCCCTGCAGCCGCTCGACGCCCTTCACCACCGCGGTGTTTCCCTGAATGGAAATATCCGCGCCGAGCCGCTGCAATTCCAGCGCGTGCATGAAGCGGTTCTCGAAGATGGTCTCGGTGATCGTGCCGGTGCCCGCGGCGATGCAGTCGAGCGCCATGAACTGCGCCTGCATGTCGGTGGCGAACCCCGGGTAGGGCGCGGTCGTCAGGCTCACCGCCCTGGGGCGCGCGTCCATCTCGATCTCGATGCTGTCGGCATCCAGGGCGACGCGCGCGCCGGCCTCGACCAGCTTTTCCACGGTCGCGCCGACCGTGTCCGGGGCGGCGCCGGTCAGCCGCACCCTGCCGCCCGCCGCCGCGACGGCCGCAAGGTAGGTCCCGGTCTCGATGCGATCCGGCATCACGCGGTGCTTCGCGCCCGCAAGCGAGCTCACGCCTTCGATGCGGATCACGTCCGTTCCTTCGCCCTCGATCTTCGCGCCCATCGCCTTGAGGCATCGCGCGAGATCCACCACCTCGGGCTCGCGCGCGGCGTTGACGAGCTCGGACGTGCCCTCGGCGAGCGTCGCCGCCATCATCAGGTTCTCGGTGCCGGTCACGGTCACCATGTCCATGACGATGCGCGCGCCGCGCAGGCGCTTCGCGGCTGCGTGCATGGTGCCGTGCTCGACCGTGATCTCCGCGCCCATCGCT
>CAZAEG010000004.1:0-4130 GCA_964484035.1 uncultured Enterobacteriaceae bacterium
CTGCCCCTCACCGGCATGGAATTCGACCTGCTGCGCGTGTTCGCAGAGCGCCCGAACCAGGTGCTGTCCCGGGACCAGCTGCTCACCCACACGCGCAACCGCGAGTGGGAGCCGTTCGACCGCTCGATCGACATCCGCATCGCGCGCCTGCGCAAAAAGATCGAGGCCAACCCGGCCAAGCCGAAGACGCTGAAAACGGTGCGCGGCTCCGGCTACCTCTTCATCCCCGGCGAGCCCTGAGCCGACTGTAACCGGCGTGTTTCAATGGTTGCCGCGGGGTAACAGGGAGGCCCCCGGCGGTACGCGCGGCTAAACTTGCGGCCATGCCCCGGCGCGCCGACCTGACCGAAGCCCTGCGCGAAGCCGCGCTCGCGGTCTCCACCGCTGAGGGCGAGCGGATCTTCGAGCAGCTGGTGAGCGCGCTCGCGCGCATCCTCGGGGTCGAGTTCGCGCTGATCTCGGTGTACGTGGAGCCGCAGCGCACGCACTTGCGCACGCTCGCCACCTTCTTCGACGGCCGGCTGGCGAGGAACATCGAATACCCGGTGGCCGGCACGCCCTGCGAGCAGGCCATCGGCCGCTCCTTCGGCCATTTCGCCCGCGGGGTGGCGCGGCAGTTCCCGCACGATGCGGTGCTGATCGACCACGCAGTCGAAGGCTACGCCGCTACCACGCTGCACGACGAGCACGGTGCGCCGATGGGCGCCCTCACCGTCATGTCGCACGGCGAGATGGCGGACGCCGCGCTCGCCGAGGCCGTGCTCAACATCTTCGCCGCGCGCGTCTCGGCCGAGATCGGGCGGCGGAGCTCGGAGCAGAGCTACCGCGCCATTTTCGAGAACGCCGAGACCGCGATCATGGTGATGGACATCGAGTCGGGCGCCATCGTCGACGTGAACCCGAAGGCCTGCGCGACCTACGGCTACAGCGCCGAGGAGTTCCGGCGCGCCTCGGCCGACCAGCTGTCTTCGGGCGTGCCGCCCTACACGGGCGAGGAGGCGCTGCGGCGCCTGGCGCGCGCGCGTGCCGGCGAGGTGGTGCGCGGCGAATGGCACCGGCGCAACAAGGACGGCACGCTGCACTGGGACGAGGTGACGCTGAAGCGCGTCGAGATCGGCGGCCGGCCGCACATCATGGCCGCGACGCGCGAGATCACCGAGCGCAAGGCCGCCGAGGAGGCGCTGCGCGCGAGCGAGGAGCAGTACCGCGCCATCTTCAACGCCAGCACCGACTCGCTCACCCTGCGCGACGCCGAGTTCCGCGTCGTCGACGTCAACGCGGCCTACGAGAGGATGAGCGGCCTCGCGCGCGAGGCCGTGCTCGGCGCGCGCGAGCTCACCGTCGACCTGCTGGACGTGCGCGACTGGCGCCGCGAGGTGCACGACCGCGCCCTCGGCGGCGAGGCGGTGCGCGTCGAGTCCGAGGCGCTGCGCCGCGACGGCTCGCGCTTGCGCCTGGAGGTGCTGGTGCTGCCCATGCAGTACCGGGGCGCGCCGCACGCGCTGTACGTGGCGCGCGACATCACCGAGCGCAAGCAAGCCGAGCAAGCAAAGCGCGCGAGCGAGGAGCAGTACCGCGCCATCTTCAACGCCACGGCGGACGCGCTGGTGCTGCGCGACGCGCGCTTTCGCATCGTCGACGTGAACGCGGCCTACGAGGCGATGAGCGGCAAGCGCCGCGAGCAGGTGCTCGGGCTGGAGGACCTGACGATCACGCGCAACGCGACGGTGGCCGTCGCGCGGCGCGCGCTGCACGAGGACGCGATCGCCGGCCGGCCCATCTTCTTCGAGGCCGACGGCCTGCGGCCGGACGGCACGCCCTTCGTGCTCGAGGTGCGCGGCGTGCCCATGACCTACCGCGGCGAGGCGCACGTGCTCTACATGGGCCGCGACGTCACCGAGGCGAAGCTCGCCGAGCGCGCTCTGCGCGCGAGCGAGGAGCAGTACCGCGCCATCTTCAACGCCGCGGCCGACGCCTTCATGCTGCGCGACGCCGACTACCGGGTGGTCGAGATCAACCCCGCCTACGAGGCGCTCTCCGGCTTCACGCGCGACGAGGTGGTCGGCGCGACGCGCCCGGTCCTCGGCTTGAGCGAGCACGAGGACGAGCGCATGGCGCTGCACCGGCGCGCGCTCGCCGGCGAGAGCCTGAGCCTGGAGCTCGACTCCGCGCGGCGCGACGGCTCGCGCGTACGCATCGAGCTGCAGATCGTGCCGATGCGCTACCGCGGCGCGCCGCACGTGCTGTACGTGGCGCGCAACGTCACCGAGCGCCGCCAGGCCGAGGAGGCGCTGCGCGCGAGCTGGGAGCAGTATCGCTCGATCTTCAACGCCTCGGCCGACTCGCTGGTGTTGCGCGACGCCGAGTTCCGCATCGTCGACGTCAACCCGGCCTACGAGGCGATGAGCGGACGCACGCGCGACGAGGCGCTGGGGCGCCAGGACGTCACCATGAGCGATCCGGCGCTCGGCGCGCGCATCAAGGCGTTGCATGCGCGCTCGCTCGGCGGCGAGCCGGTGCAGTGGGAGGCGGGCGCGCGGCGCAAGAGCGGCGCGCCCTTCACCATCGAGGTGCGCGGCATGCCCGTGCAGCACCAGGGCCGCCCGCACGTGCTCTACATCGGCCGCGACATCACCGAACGCAAGCGCGCCGAGGCCGAGCGCGTCGTGCTCGAGGCGCAGCTGCGCCAGGCGCAGAAGATGGAGGCGCTCGGCCAGCTGACCGGCGGCATCGCGCACGACTTCAACAACATCCTGCAGGGCATCCTCGGCAACCTGGTGCTCGCCGAGGAGCGCCAGGAGGCGCTGGCGGACGCGAGGCTCGCTCGCTACCTGGAGCGCGCGCACTCCGCGGCGCAGCGCGCGCGCGACCTGATCCAGCAGATGCTGACCTTCAGCCGCGGCCGCAGCGGCGAGCGCAACCCGGTGGCGCCGGGGGCGCTGCTCAAGGACGCCACGCGGCTGCTGCGACCGACGCTGCCGGCGACCATCGAGCTCGGCATCGAGTTGGCGGACGCGGCGCCGGCGGCGCTGCTCGATGCGGTGCAGTTCGAGCAGGTGCTGCTGAACCTGTGCATCAACGCGCGCGACGCCATGCAAGGCGCGGGCAGCATCGAGCTCGCGGCGCGCGGCGCCGAGCTGCGCGGCGAGGTCTGCGCCTCGTGCCGGCAGCGCATCGTCGGCAGGCATCTCGAGCTGTCGGTGAGCGACAGCGGGCCGGGTATCGCGCCGGAAGTGCGCGAGCGCATGTTCGACCCGTTCTTCTCCACCAAGGAAGTGGGCAAGGGCAGCGGCATGGGCCTCGCCATGGTGCACGGCATCGTGCACCAGCACGGCGGCCACGTGCTGGTGGAGAGCGAAGCGGGCCGGGGCGCGCGCTTCCGCATCCTGCTGCCCCCGGCCGAGGCGCCCGCGCGGGACGCGGCCGGCGGCGCCCGGCCGGCGGCGCGCGCGGCGCGCGCGCGGCTCGCGGGCCGCGTGCTGGTGGCCGAGGACGAAGCCCCGATCCGCGAGCTGCTCGAGGACCTGCTCGGCGGCTGGGGACTGGAGGTCGTCGTGCAGCCGGACGGCGCGGCCGCGCGCGACGCTTTCGCCGAGGACCCGCAGAGCTTCGACCTGGTGATCACCGACCAGACCATGCCGAAGCTCACCGGGCTGCAGCTGGCGAAGCTCGTGACGCGCATGCGTCCCGGCACGCCGGTGATCCTGTGCACCGGCTACGGCGAGGACCTGCAGCCGCGCGAGCTGCAAGCCGCGGGCGTGCGCACGCTGCTCAGCAAGCCGGTCGAGCCCGAGCAGCTGCGCGAACAGCTGCGCGCCGCGTTACCAACGCGCAACAAAGCGCCTACATAGCGACATCGGCGCGCTACCCGGCGCGCCCAGACTGCCTTTCCATCCGGCGACCCATGCCGGCAGGAACCCGACTGGAAAGGAGAAGGCCATGCAGGAATACATCGTTCAGGGCTCGCTCAGCCTCGCGCGCGGGAGCCTCCTGCGCATCGAGGACGGGCAGCACATCCTGGTCTACGTGTGGGAGGGCGAAGTGTGGCTCACCGAGCACGGCGAGCGCGTCGACCGCATCGTCGGCCCCGGCGAGTGGTACCGCCTGGAGCGCAACGGCGCCGCCGTCGC
>CAZAEG010000005.1:0-11353 GCA_964484035.1 uncultured Enterobacteriaceae bacterium
AAGCCGAGCACGCCGATCTCCTGCGCCACCACCGCCTGCACGATCTCGTGCGGGATGCGCATCTTGGTGAGCACGAAGCCGAGCACCGAGGCGCCGGCGAGGATCATGAAGAGCATCGCCGAGGTGCGGCTCGCATCGAGCGCCGAGTCCCAGATCTCGCGCCAGCCGATCGTGCGGTAGACGATCGCGCCGACGGCGAGCGCGAGCGCCGCGCCCGCGGCCGCCGCCTCGGTGGCGGTGAACACGCCCGCGTACATTCCGCCCAGCACGAGCGCGGGCAGCGTCAGCGCCCAGACCGACTTGCGCAGCGCCGCGAGCGACTCGGAGAGCGTCGCGCGCGGCTCGCGCCGCACGGCGCCGCGCCCGAAGGCGTGGGTGCCCAGGGTCCAGGCGGCGAAGATCGCCGCCATCAGCAGGCCCGGGATGATCCCCGCCATGAACAGCGCGCCGATCGAGGTGTCGCTCACCACGCCGTAGAGCACCATCGGCCCCGAGGGCGGGATGAGGATGCCGAGCGTGCCGCCGGCCGCCACCAGGCCGTAGGCGGCGCGCGGCGCGTAGCCGAAGCGGATCATCTGCGGAATCGCCACCGAGCCGATGGTGAGCGCGGTGGCGACGCTCGAGCCGGAGATCGCCGCGAAGATCGTGCACGCGGCGATGGTGGCGACGCCCACGCCGCCCGGCAGGTGGCGCGTGAGCGTGTAGGCGGTGCCGTAGAGGTCGTCGACGATCCGGCTGCGGATCATGACGTGCGCCATGAAGGCGAAGAGCGGGATCGCGACCAGCAGGTACCGGTTCAGCTCGCCGTAGATCACCTCCGAGATCGAGCCCAGGCCGCCTTGCGTCGCCACGAGGAGCATGCCGCCGAAGAGGGTCAGGCCGGCGAAGACCGGCAGCCCGGTGAACAGGAGCAGCACCAGGCCGGCGAGGATCAGCGCGATGGTCATCGATGCAGGGGGGCCGGGCCCCTTCCCGCAAGATCTCGCGGGGCCTTCCCGGCCCCCCCGCGCCCCCCGTGGCGAGGCTTCATGGCGACTTCACTTCCGGCTCCCGCGGCGCGGCGAGCGGCGGCTCGCCCGCCGCGATGCGCGCCAGCGCTTCCAGCGCGACGAGCGCCATCATCAGCCCGCCGAGCGGCAGGCAGAGCTGCACCCAGAACACGGGGATCTCCACGTTGCCCTCGGCGACGATGCCCAGCGTGCGCGAGAACATCGCCGTGCTCCAGCCGTTGGCCACCAGGACGAGCGCGGCGCCGAGCGCGGCGAGCGCGGCCCAGGCGTCGGCCCAGCGCCGCGCGCGCCCGGCAAGGCGCGAGGTGAGCAGGTCCACGCCGATGTGCTCGCCGCGGCGCAGGACCTCGGCGGCGGCGAGCATCACGATGCCGACGAGGAGAAAGCCCACGGCGTCGTCCACCCAGGCGGGCGGCCGGTTGAAGGCGTAGCGCATCACCACCGCCCAGGTGATGAGCGCGAGCGAGGCGAGCACGCCGAGCGCGGCGAGCGCGGTCGCGGCCCGGGTGAGCCAGCCGAGAATGCGCGCGGCGAGCGCCAGAGCGCGCGCGGCGAGCGCCAGCGCGCGCGCGCCGCCCCCGGGAACGATCAGGCGCGCGTCCTCAGAGCTTGCGCAGCATTTCGATCAGGCGCGCGCCGTCGGGGCTCGCTTCGATGAAGGCCTTGATCACCGCGGGCTGCATGGCGTCGGTCATCGTCTTTTCCTGCGCCTTCGTGAGCACGGTGACGTTCATGCCTTTGTCGCGCAGCACCTGGATGTCGGCGGCGGGGATGCCGTCGGCGGCGGGAATGGCGCGCTCTTCGGCCCTCGCCACGGCCGCGAGGATGCCTTTGCGCAGGTCGGCGGGCAAACCGTTCCACCACGCCGGGTTCACGATCAGGTTGTCGTAGGCGAGGATGATGTTGGAGGCGACGCCGAACTTCTGCACCTCGTAGAACTTGCGGCTGTTGGCGGCCTTGACGCCGGTGAAGCCGGCGTCGATGACGCCGGTCTGCAGCGCCTGGTAGACCTCGGGCGCCGGCATCGGCGAGGGCGATGCGCCCATCGCCCCGAGCCCGGCGTCGAACAGCTTCGACAGGCCGCGCACCTTCACGCCTTTGAAGTCCGCCGGCGTCACCAGCGCCTTCTGCGCCGAGGTGAAGATGCCGTCGTTCGCGTCCATCAGCCAGGCGATGTTGATGACGCCTTTTTCCGCCATCTTCGCATCGAGCATCTTCTGCGCCTCGGAGCCGCGGAACCTGCGCATCTTGTCCACCGAGCTCATGAAGTACGGGATCACGGTGACGTTCATCTCGGGGATCGTGCCGCCCCACTGGAACGAGAGCACCGCCGCCGACTCGATCTTGCCGCCCGCCACCGCGGCGTGGTGCTGCGCGGGCTTGAACAGCTGCGCCGCGCCGAAGATCTGCACCTCGACGCGCCCGCCGGTGTTGGCCTTCACGTCGGCGGCGAACTGCTCCAGGTTCTTCGCCGAGTGGTGCGCGGGCGGAAACTGGTGCGAGAGGCGCATGGTGGTGTCGGCGGCCTGCGCGCCGGCGGCAAGGGCGGCGGCGAGCGCGGCGGCGGCTAGCTTCGGCTTCGGGTTCATCGTTTCTCCTCCAGGATTCTCTTCCACACGGGACGGAAATCGTACGTCGGATAGAACTCGGTGGCGAAGGCGCCCCAGGCGCATTTCTCCAGCGCGAGGTTCACGTCGCGCAGGCGCGCCGCGGGCACGCGCAGCGTCACCACCTGCCCGATGCCCATCATCACGTACCAGGACTCGACCTCGATGCCGGGCGGCGGGAACTGCTTCCAGAACCCGGTCGCATCGAGCTTGGCGTTGATTTCGCCCAGGTTCTTGTCCTGCTGGTGCCTGAGGAACACCGTGAGCAGGATCCGGTCCTCGTTCGCCATGCGCCACCTCCCGGCGGCAAAAGTAGCACGGAATTTGTTGACGCCGGGACGCGATTGGCACCATCCTTTCGCTGCCGAAGGCGGGGCACACTGCAACGTCGGCATCCTGGGAGGAGGCGGGCATGAAGCGATTCACGGCGGTTGTCACTGGCATTGTGCTGGTCGGCGCGGGGCTCGCCGGCTGCGCCACCGGGCCCTCGGCCGGGGGCTGGGTCACGCTGTTCGACGGGCGCGACACGAAGCAGTGGTACGACATCGGCGGCGGCAACTGGCGCATCGAGTCGGGCGTGCTCGTCGCCGACGGCAAGAAGGGCAAGGACCAGGCCTTCATGGTGAGCAAGGAGTTCTACCGCGACTTCCAGCTGCGGGTCGAGTTCTGGGCCAGCAATGACGCCAACAGCGGCATCTTCATGCGCTGCGGCAACCCCGAGGTGATCAACGACAAGGTGTGCTACGAGGCGAACATCTACGACCAGCGCAAGGACCCGAGCTACGGTACCGGCGCCGTGACCAACATCGCCAAGGTCGACCCGATGCCCAAGGCGGGCGGCAAGTGGAACACCTACGACATCACGCTGCGGGGCGAGCACATCGTGCTGGTGCTGAACGGCCAGAAGACGGTCGACGTGCGCAACAAGGCCTTCAGCGACGGGCGCATCGCGCTGCAGTACGACGCCGGCGTCGTCAAGTTCCGCAAGGTCCAGATTCGCCCGCTGTAGCGTAATTGGGGACAGACCCCATTTTTCTCATTCCGAAAAGGGGGTCAGAGCAACATTTCCGGGAAAGGCGCCGGCGGCGCGAACACGTCGGAGCCTCTGGCGGATTCAACATGGTCTCGTGTTTTATGGCCGGGTGAATCTTCCGGCCAGAAAACACGAGATCGACTTGAACTGTGACCGCGCCGCGTCGACACGGGCCGCGTCGCTTGACCAGTGCCGGAAATGTTGCTCTGACCCCCTTTTCTAGTCCCGTTCTTAGCTCAAGCGCAAGGGCAGTTTCCTGAAGCCGCGGAAGCGCACGCGCCGGTCGCGCTCGGGCGTGCCGGCGAGCTCGAGCCGCGCGAAGCGCGCGATGAGGCGCGAGAGCGCGATGCGGCCTTCCATGCGCGCGACGTTCATCCCGACGCAAACATGGTCGCCCTGGCCGAAGGCGAGGTGGCGGTTGGGCTTCCTCGCGACGTCGAAGCGCTCGGGCTCGGCAAACTGCGCCGGGTCGTGGTTGGCGGCGCCGATGCCGAGGGTGATGGGCGTGCCCGCGGGGAGCGTCCCGGCCGAGAGCGCGAGCGGCGCGGTCAGGCGCCGGTTGTTGAGCTGGATCGGGCCGTCGTAGCGCAGCATCTCCTCGATCGCGCTCGGCACGAGCGACGGGTCGGCGCGCAGGCGCGCCATCTGCGCCGGCCGCTCGAGGAGCGCCCACACGCCGTTGCCGATCAGGTTGGTGGTGGTCTCGTGCCCGGCGTTGAGCAGGAAGATGCACTGGTGGTAGAGCTCCGTCTGCGTGAGGCTGGCGCCGTCCTGCTCGCCCTGGATGAGGCGCGTCAGCACGTCGCTGTCGGAATCGCCGGGCGCCTTTCGCCGCGCGGCGACCAGCCCCTTCAGGTAGCCGATGAACTCGGTCACCGCGCGGTTGCCGGCCGCGAGCATCGCGGGCGTGAGCTGCGGCTCGAGCCCCGAAAGGATGGCGAGCGACCAGCCGCGCAACGGCCCCCGCTCCTCGTGCGGGATGCAGAGCAGGTTGCCGATCACCTCGATCGGGATGCGCGCCGCGAAGTCGTCGATGAAATCGATCCGGCCCTTGCGCGCCATTTCCTCGAGCAGCGCGTCCACCAGCCGCGCGACGTTCGCTTCCATGCGCGCGATCGCCTTCTGGTTGAGCGCGCCCATGAGGATGCGGCGCACGCGCGTGTGCAGCGGCGGGTCGTTGAAGACGAGGCTCGTCGTGTGGTGCTCGTAGAGCGGGGAATCTCCCAGCTTGGGCAGGAATTCCGCCTTCTTGTCCGAGCTGGCGTGCGCGCTGCGGTACACCGCGATGCAATCGTCGTAGCGCGACAGGAACACGCCGCCGCCCTCGAGCGCGTGCAGCGGGTCGTGCTCGCGCAGCGCCGCGTACCAGGGGTAGGGATCGTCGAGGAACTCCGCCGGCACGCGCGTGAGCTGGAAGTCGCGGACCGCGGCGGCGGAGGGCATTCGGCTATTATGCCGCCATGCAGCGCGTGCCCGACGCCGAGTTCCCGCCCGAGCTGGGGAAGCGCATCGAAGAGCTCTGGGGCACGCCGCCCAACCTGTACCGCGCGCTCGGCAACCACGCGCCGCTCGCCGCCGCCTGGACCGAGTTCGCGCGCGCCATCCGCCACGAAAGCCGCACGCCGCGACGGCTGCGCGAGCTCGTGATCCTGCGTGGCGCGCAGCTGATGCGCTCCGAGTACGAATGGGCGCAGCACCTGGGGATGGCGAGGAAGGCCGGCGTGCGCGAGGCGCAGATCGAGGCGCTCGCGCGCTGGCGCGAGTCGGATGCGTTCGACGCGCGCGAGAAGGCGGCGCTCGAGCTCGCCGAGGCCGTGACGCAGGCCGACGTGAGCGACGCCGTGTACGCGGCGGTGTCGAAGCACTTCGACCACGCCGCCTACGTCGAGCTCGCGCTCACCGCGGCGTTCTACGCCATGGTCGCGCGCACGCTCGACGCGCTGCGCATCCAGCTCGAGCCCGAGTTCCGCGACTACGCGCCGCAGCTGCCCAAGCCCGCGTGAGCCCGGCGGCGCCGCGCCCGTACCGCTACTACGAGTTCGTGATGGCGGCGTTCGTCACGGTGCTGATCTGCGCCAACCTGATCGGGCCGGCGAAGATCTCGCAGGTGGAGCTGCCGCTCCTCGGTACGCTCGTGTTCGGCGCCGGGGTGCTCTTCTTCCCCATCTCCTACGTCTTCGGCGACATCCTCACCGAGGTGTACGGCTACGCGCGCGCCCGGCGCGTGATCTGGGCGGGCTTCGGCGGGCTCGCCTTCGCCTCGTTCATGGCGTACGTGGTGGTGGCGCTGCCGCCGGCGCCGTTCTGGAAGAACCAGCAAGCGTATGAAATCGCGTTCGGCCAGGCCTGGAGGATCGCGCTCGCGTCGATGATCGCGTATTTCTGCGGCGAGTTCGTCAATTCCTTCGTCCTCGCCAAGATGAAGATCGCGACCGCCGGCAGGTGGCTGTGGACGCGCACCATCGGCTCGACGATCGCCGGCGAGGCGGTGGACTCGGCGCTGTTCTATCCGCTCGCCTTCTACGGCACGGGCATCATCCCGGACGACAAGCTCGCCGCGGTGATGGCGTTCCAGTTCGTCGCCAAGGTGCTGGTCGAAGTGGCGTTCACGCCGCTCACCTACAGGATCGTGGGGCTGCTCAAGCGCGCCGAGCACGAGGACTACTACGACCGCGACACGAACTTCACGCCGTTCAGCCTCAGGACATAGCGACAAAAGCGGGCCGTTGCCGGCGACGTGCTTGCGCTTTCTTACGCCTGCGGCGCGCGCGCGACGGTTCTGCCATTGCATTGTGCGGCGCGCGGGTGGATTCTGTGGGCACCCATGTCCTATCTCGCAGAGAGATGGCCGCCGAGCACCCGCTGAGCCCGCGCTTCGGGCAGGCCGCGCCGTTGCGCGTGCTGCTGATCGAGGACAACGCGGCCGACGCGATGGTGGCGCAGGCCGCGATCGAAAGAGCGGCCATCGGGCGCGCCGAGGTGCTGCGCGCCGACAACCTCGCGCGCGCGCTCGGCATCGCCGGCGCCGCGGAAGTGCACCTCGTGCTGCTCGACCTGAACCTGCCCGACAGCCGGGGACTCGCGACGCTGGAGCGCATGCGCGCCGCGGTGCGCTGCCCGGTGATCGTCGTCACCGCCGAGGAGCGCGCGGGCCTGGACGAGGAGGCGCTGGAGCTGGGCGCGTTCGACATCGTGCACAAGGGCAGGCTCGGCGCCGACGTCATCGCGCGCGTGCTGCGCCTGGCGGAGGGCCAGCGCAAGGTGCAGGCCTCGCTCGACAGCGCCGAGCAGCGCTACCGCAGGCTCGTGGACATCGCGCCCGATGCCATCTTCGTGCACGCCGACTGGCGCATCGCGCTGGTCAACCCGGCCATGCTGCGGCTGTTCCGCGCCGCGCGCCCCGACCAGCTGCTCGGGCGCGACGTGCTCGAGCTGGTCGCGCCCGCGTCGCGCGAGGCCGTGCGCGAGCGCATCCGGCGCCTGTACGAGTCGGCGCAGTCGGTGCGCCTCACGGAAGTGGAGTACCTGCGCTGCGACGGCACGCCGTTCCGCGGCGAAGTGAGCGCGGTGTCGTTCACCTTCGACGGGCGCCCGGCGGTGCAGGTGGTGGCGCGCGACATCACCGAGCGCAAGAACGCCGAAGGGGCGCTGCGCCGCAGCGAGGAGCGCTTCCGCAGCCTGACCGAGCTGTCCGCGGACTGGTACTGGGAGCAGGACGAGGCGCTGCGCTTCACCTACGTGTCGCCGGGGTTCGAGGCGCGCTCGAAGCACGACCCGGCGCTCGTCCTCGGCAGGCGGCGCTGGGACTTCGACAACGTGCTGCCCGAGTCCGGCACCTGGGACGAGCACCGCAAGCTGCTGGAGGCGCGAAAGCCGTTCCGCGACTTCGAGCAGATCACGCTGCGCGTGGACGGCACGCGCGTGCACGTCTCCTCGAGCGGCGAGCCGGTGTACGACGAGGCCGGGGGCTTTCGCGGCTACCGCGGCGTGAGCAGCAACATCTCCGTGCGCAAGGCGGCCGAGGAGCGCCTCGAGCAGCTGGCGCAGTACGATGCGGTGACGGGGCTCGCCAACCGCAATCTGCTGCACGAGCGCCTCGAGCACGCCTGCGTGCAGTCGCGGCGCCGCAGCCGCGGCGCGGGCGTGCTGTACGTCGATCTCGACGGCTTCAAGCTGGTGAACGACACGCACGGCCACCACGTGGGCGACGAGCTGCTGCGCCAGGTCGGGCGCAGGCTGCAGGACTGCGTGCGCCGCGACGATACCGTGTCGCGCCTGGGCGGCGACGAGTTCGCGGTGGTGATCGCCGACCTGGCGCGGCCCGACGACGCCGCGCTCGTGGCGCAGAAGGTCCTCGATGCGTTCGCCGCGCCGTTCGAGCTGGGCGGGCAGGAGAACTTCATCACCGCGAGCATCGGCGTGGCCACGTTCCCGAACGACGGCGAGAGCGCCGAGGCGCTGCTCAAGTGCGCCGACATCGCCATGTACCGCGCCAAGGAATCGTCGCGCAACGCGTTCTGCTTCTACACCGCGGAGCTGAACGCGCGCGCGGCGAGCAAGCTGCAGCTCAACTCGGACCTGCGGCGCGCGCTCGAGCGCGGCGAGTTCCAGCTGCACTACCAGCCCAAGGTGCGGCTCGAGAGCGGGCGGATGATCGGCATGGAGGCGCTGTTGCGCTGGCAGCACGCCGAGCGCGGCATGGTGGGGCCGCTGGAATTCATCCCGGCGCTCGAGGACAGCGGCCTGATCGTGCCGGTGGGCGACTGGGTGATCGGGGAGGCCTGCCGGCAGCTCGCCGCCTGGTCGCGCGCGGGTCTGCGGCCGATGCCGGTGGCGATCAATCTGTCGGCGCGCCAGTTCCGCCGCCGCGACCTCGACCGCGTGATCAAGCAGGTGCTCATCGAGCACGCGGTGTCGCCCGACATGCTCGAGCTGGAAATCACCGAGAGCTGCCTGATGGAGGATCCCAGGGACGCGATCCGCCAGCTCGAGGCGCTGCGCGAGGCGGGCCTGAGGATCTCGGTGGACGATTTCGGCACCGGCTACTCGAGCCTCGCGTATCTCACGCGCCTGCCGGTGTCCACCCTCAAGATCGACCGCGCCTTCGTCAACGCGGCGATCACCGAGCCGGGCTCGGCGGCGATCGTGCGCATGGTGATCGACATGGCGCGGCGGCTGCGCTTCGACGTCGTCGCCGAGGGCATCGAGACCGAGCAGCACGTGCACTTTCTCACGCAGCACGGCTGCGAGCAGGGGCAGGGCTACCACTTCGGCAAGCCGGTCTCCGCGGCCGCCATCGCCCCGCGCCTTGAATAGTGACAGGCACCATTTTTTCGCTATGCGAAATAATGGTGCCTGTCACTATTTGAGCTCGTACACCCAGCGCAGCAGGGCGTCGTTCGCGGCTTCGGCGTCGGGCGCGTTGGGGTGGTTCATCAGCATGACGACGATGTGGCGGCGGCCTTTCGCGTCGATGAGGTAGCCGGCCATCGCGCGCGCGTCCGACAGCAGCCCCGTCTTCACGTGCGCCTGGCCGGCGACCGGCTCGCCGTGCAGGCGCTTGCGCATGGTGCCGTCGAGCGCCGCGAGCGGCAGCGAGGCGACGTACTCCGGCATCACCGCGCTCTTCCAGCCCGCCTGCAGGAGCGCGGCGAGGCTCGCCGCGCTCGCGCGGTCGGTCCGCGACAGGCCCGCGCCGTTCTCGATCGACAGCTCGGGCGCGGCGATGCCCTTCACGTTCAGCCAGTGGCGCAGCACCAGCTGCGCGTGGTGCGCCTGCGCGGGCGGGTCGTAGGCCGAGGTGGCGAGCGTGAGGAAGAGCTGCCTTGCCATCACGTTGTTGGAAAACTTGTTGACGTCGCGCACGATCTCGGCGAGCGGGGCCGATTCGTGCGTGTGCAGGAGACGCGCGTCCTCGGGCAGCGCGCCCTCGCGCGCGCGCCCGCTCCAGGCGCCGCCCATTTCCGTCCACAGCTCGCGCAGCACGCCGCCGACGTGCTCGTCGGGCGGCAGGAACGCGACGTTCAGATCCTTCTCGCCGCAGGCGATCGGGTAGCGGCCCTCGAAGGCGACGCGCGGCGGCGGCCCGGGCTCGAAGCTCGCCGCGAGCAGGGTGCGGAAAGCGCGCCCCTCGACGCACGGCCCGGAGGACAGCTGCAGGTGGTTCGTCACCTCGAGCGCCGGCGGGCGCGGCTCGGCGTAGACGCGAACGCCCGCGCCGTCGGGCTGCGGCACGAAGGCGAAGCGCAGCGCCTTGTAGTGCACGAGGAGCGCGTCCGGCAGCACGTTGTAGGGCCGCAGCGCCTCGCCGTCGAAGTCGCCCGGGTCGCCCGCCACGGGCGCGAAAAAGCTGCGATCGAGCAGCACGTCGCCGCGAATCTCGCGCAAGCCCTTGCCGCGGAGCTGCCGCAGCAGCATCCAGAAGCGCTCGTAGTCGAGCCTGGGGTCGCCGTAGCCCTTGAGCACCAGGTCGCCCTCGAGCACGCCGTCGCGCAAGGACCCCGCGGCGTAGGCCTCCGTCTTCCAGCGGTAGGCCGGCCCGAGGAGTTCCAGCGCCGCGAGCGTGGTGAAGAGCTTCATCGCCGAGGCCGGGTTCATCGCCACCCCCGCGTTCACGCTGAGCGCCGCCCGGACGGCGCCCACTTCCTGCACGACGACGGCGACCGCGGACGCCGGGACGGCCGCCGCACGCAGCGCCTCGGCGACCGGCTTGGGCAGCCCTCGCGCCGGCGCGGTCGCCGGCAGTAGCACGAGCAGCAGTACGGAGGCGAGCGCCAGGCGGCGAATGCGGGCCACGCGCGGATTCTAGTGGCCGGGACGCGGGCGACCCTTGTGTTTGCCCGACTTCGCCCTTATCATTGGCACTCGCTTGAGGAGAGTGCTAGCACGCCTCTCGTTTTTGGCGGGCTGATTCATATCAACCCATTGAAGTAAAACACAATTTTTGGAGACCTGTATGAAGATCCGTCCTCTTCATGATCGCGTCATCGTCAAGCGCATCGACGAAGAGCGCAAAACCGCGTCCGGCATCGTCATTCCCGACACGGCCGCCGAGAAACCCGACCAGGGCGAAGTCCTGGCGGTCGGCAAGGGCAAGAAGACCGACGACGGCAAGCTGATCCAGCTCGACGTCAAGGTGGGCGACAAAGTGCTGTTCGGCAAGTATTCCGGGCAGACCGTCAAAGTGAAGGGCGACGAGCTGCTCGTGATGCGCGAGGAAGACATCATGGGCGTGCTCGAAGGCGCCTGATCCGCGACGCCACCCTTCATTCGAATCAACAGCAATCAGGAGAATCGGCAATGCCAGCTAAAGAAGTACGTTTCCACGAAGGCGCGCGCAACAGGATGGTGCATGGTCTGAACATCCTCGCCGACGCCGTCAAGATCACCCTCGGCCCGAAGGGCCGCAACGTCGTGCTCGAGCGCTCGTTCGGCGCGCCCACCGTCACCAAGGACGGCGTGTCGGTCGCCAAGGAAATCGAGCTGAAGGACAAGTTCGAGAACATGGGCGCGCAGATGGTGAAGGAAGTCGCCTCCAAGACCTCGGATGTCGCCGGCGACGGCACCACCACCGCCACCGTGCTGGCGCAAGCCATCGTGCGCGAGGGCATGAAGTACGTCGCCTCGGGCATGAACCCGATGGATCTCAAGCGCGGCATCGACAAGGCCGTGATCGCGGTCACCGATGAGCTGAAGAAGATTTC
>CAZAEG010000006.1:0-5985 GCA_964484035.1 uncultured Enterobacteriaceae bacterium
GCAGGGAGAGCATCGCGGGGCTCGGGGCGGAGGAGGTCTTCGCCGCGCTCCTCGCCGACGGGATGGTGGATGCGGAGTGGTTCGAGAAGGTGTTCCATGCGCTGCGTCCCGATGCACCCGATCTGGTGTCGTTCGAAGTGCACGGCGTGCGCCACGTCATGCGGCGCGAAAAATGGAACGCCGGATGCGAGCGACTGGAACAGGCTGTCCGGGATTGGCACGCTGCGCATCCGGAGTCGATCGGCCCGCGCCCCGCGGAGGTCGGCGCGCCGCTCGTCGCCATGATCGACTTCCTCGTCGAGGCGGGACGCCTTGCGCGCGAAGGCCCGTGCCTGCGCCTGCCGCAGCATCGTCCGGTGCTCTCGGCGCAGGACGAGGCGCTGTGGGAAAGGTTCGCGCCACTCCTTGAGGGCGACGGCGCAAAACCGCCGCGCGTGCACGAGCTAGCCGAGCGACTGCAGATGGAGCCGAAAGCAGTGGTCGACTTCCTGCAGCGCGCGGCGCGCGCCGGGCGCGTGCACCGCGTCGCGCCCAACCGCTTCTTCCTCCCCGGCACCGTGGCGCGGCTCGTCGCGCTCGCCGTGTCGCTGGACGAGGAGTCCGCGCACCACGGCTTCGGCGCGGCCGCCTACCGCGACCGCAGCGGGCTCGGGCGCAACCTCGCCATCGAGGTGCTGGAATATCTGGACGATGCCGGCTATACGCGGCGCGCGGGCGACCTGCGCCGCGCGAGAATGCTTTCCCTGGAAGAGAAACGTCCCCGGTGGGGCGCCCGGACTTCAAATCCGGAGAGAGGCGTCTGACGCCTCTGGTGGGTTCGACTCCTTCCTCTTCCGCCAGTTTCTGAGGGGAAACGGCTTACTTTGTCGAAAGACCCTCTTGTTACCCACGATTACGAAGGCTTCGCGTTCGGGCGCACAGGTCCGGTAAGGACAGGCGCAAGCGGTTGACGACGGCTTGTCTGAGTTCGGGCGCATCGATGCAGGAACCGCCAACTCGCCGGGGGCTCGGCGCATCGCAGCGCATCCACGGAATTGACTTCGCGCATAGAAGCGCGCACGCTGAAAGTGCCAGTGAAAGGGGGCTGGCCTCCAATGCTGCGTTTCAGAGTTCAGCACTGCCGTGTGGTTGCGCGAGTACTTCTCGTTGCTCTTACAATCGCCGCGACCGGTTGCGCGACTACGTCTCCTAGACAATGGAGCGAGGAAGACAAATGGGGAGCTGCTAATTGCATCTTGTTTATTCACCCCCTGTTGATACTGGGGTGCTTTACGTTCGTTGGTACAGCGATGGAGATACAGCACGCGGTTCGCGACTAGCGCATCTAGTTGACCGGTCGAATTAGCGCACAGCGCAGCGCCAAAACTGTTTCGTTCGGCCGAGCTCCAGAAACTCGGCAACCATCATGTCGGCTTAGACATGAGCTCGGGCGCCATCTGATCACGCAGAGCGACGTGTAACTCATCGCCCTCGCGAAGGCGCGGATGATCTCGGACGCCGAGAATACGGATTCCTCTTCCACCAGAACACCGACCATGTCCGAGCCCGATCCCCGAGACTACCTGGCCGATCCGCTCAGCCCGATCGCTCGCGCCGAGCGGCGCAACCTGCTGCTCGCATCGACGGTCGCGATCCTGATCGCGCACGTGAACCTGGTGCCGACCCGCATCTCCGCCCTGGGGCTGGAGTTCACGCCGCCCGCGCAGGCGTCGTTCCTCGTTATCACGGCACTGGTCGTGGGCTACTTCATTGTCGCTTTCGCCATGTACGCGGTGGCGGACCTGTTCGTCTGGCGCAAGCGCTACTACGACTATCTCGCCGCGGTGGAGCGCGAGAGCCAGGAGTGGACCCTGCAGGACCAGATCGAGCACGACGAAGTTCATGCCAACCTGCCGACGATCGACTGGTACTACGAGTGGTCGCCCCGGGTGGCCAACCTCAGGATGCTGTTCGAGTTCGTGCTGCCGCTGCTCGTCGGCGCGTATTCGGTTTCCGCCCTGATGTGGAGAATGACGTCGTTGCAGTAGGCTAGCCGCCGACCCCCAGGTAGGTCGCCGTGACCTGCCGGTCGGCGCGCAGCTTTTCGGGCGTGCCTTCGAACACCACGGTGCCGTGGTCGATGACGTAGACGCGGTCGGCGAGCTTCAGCGCCATCTCGGCGTTCTGCTCGACCAGCAGCATGCTGACGTGCTGCTGCTTGAGCTCGCGGATGGTCTGCATCACCGCGCTCACCACCAGCGGCGCGAGCCCTTGCGAAGGCTCGTCCAGCAGCAGCAGCTCCGGCCCGGTCATCAGCGCGCGCGCGATGGCGAGCATCTCCTGCTCGCCGCCGGAGAGCTCGTGACCCTTGTTGTTCATTCTTTCCCGCAGGCTGGGAAAGCGCTCCAGCACCGCGTCCATCTGCCAGCGCGAGCCCTTGCGCCGGGCGATGGACAGGTTCTCCCGCACCGTGAGGTAGCTGAAGATGTCGCGCGTCTCCGGCACCAGCGCGATGCCCATCTGCGATATGCGGTGCGCGCCGAGGCCGGCGATGTCGCGCTCCTTGTAGCGGATGCGGCCCTTGCGCGGCGGCGTGAGGCCGGTCACCGAGCGCAGGGTGGTGGTCTTGCCGGCGCCGTTGCGCCCGAGCAGCGCCACCACCTCGCCCTCGGCCACGCCGAGCGACAGTCCGTGCAGGATGTGCCCGAGGCCGTAGTAGGTGTCGATGCCCTGGATGTCGAGGATCACGCCGCCATGCCTCCCAGGTAGGCGCGGCGCACCTCGGGGTTGCCCTGGATCTCGGCCGGGGTGCCCTCGGCGATCAGGCTGCCGAAGTGCATCACCGAAATCCGGTCCGAGACGCTCATGATGATGTCCATCTTGGGCTCGATGAGCACGATCGTGTAGCGGCCCTTGAGCGCGCGCACCAGCGCCACCATGCTGCGCGTCTCCTCGGGCGACAGGCCGGCGGCGGGCTCGTCCAGAAGCAGCACGCGCGGCGCGGCCGCGAGCGCGATGGCGAGCTCCAGCTGGCGCTGCTCGCCGTGGGAGATCTCGCGCGCCGGCTGGCCGCTGCGCGCCGACAGGCCCACGTCGGCGAGCGCCTGGCGCGCGCGCTCGTCGACCTCCGGGTAGCGCTCGGCCGGGCGCCACAGCAGGCCGCCCCAGCTGGCGCCGGTGGCGAAAGCCGCGGTCCAGACGTTGTCGTAGAGCGAGAAGGCGGGAAACACGCTGGTGCGCTGGTAGGAGCGCGCCAGGCCGAGGTGCGCGACGCGGCTCGCGGGGGTGCCGGTGATGTCGCGCCCGTCATAGAGGATCCTGCCAGCGCTCGGCGGGAAGGTGCCGGTGAGCAGGTTAAATAGGGTCGTCTTGCCCGCGCCGTTGGGGCCGATGATCGAGTGCAGCGTGCCGGCCTCGACGGCGAGGTTCACGCCGTTGACGGCCGTCAGCGCGCCGAAGGCCTTGCTCAGCTCTTTGGTTTCGAGGATCGCCATGTCCAGAAGCGCGCCCAGGCTTCCACCACGCCGCCGCGCAGGAACAGCACCACCATCACGAACGCCACGCCGAGCAGGAGCGGCCAGCGCGCCCACAGCGTGCTCACAGACTCAGACAGCCAGATGAAGACGAAGGAGCCGATCACCGGCCCGTAGAGCGAGCCGCTGCCGCCGATCAGCGTGGCGAACAGCACGTTGCCGGAGAACACGAAACCGATCGACTCCAGCGGCACGATGCCGAACAGCATGGCGTAGAGCACCCCGGCGAGGCCGGAGAACGCGCCGCCGATGACGAAGGCGAGCAGCTTGAAGCGCGGCACGTCGTAGCCCACGGCTTCGGCGCGCACCGGGTTCTCGCGGATCGCCTGTAGGATCCTGCCGAGCGGCGATTCGACGATGCGGCGCATGATCCACAGCGCGACGAGGAACAGCGCGGCGACGAAGCAATAGTAGACGAGGGGATCGGTGAAATCGATGCCGGCGAGCGCCGGCCGCGGGATTCCGGGCATGCCGTCCTCGCCGCCGGTCACGCTGGTCCACTGGTAGGCGGTGAAGAAAAAAAGCTGGTTCAGCGCAAAGGTGAGCATGATGAAGTACAGGCCCGAGCGCTGCACGCACAGGTAGCCGACGAGCGCGGCCGACGCCGCCCCGACGCCCACGCCGATGCCGAGCGCGAGGAACACGTTGATGGCGTAGTGCTTGAGCAGCCAGCCCGCGACGTAGGCCGCGGAGCCGAAGAAGGTGGACTGGCCGAAGGACAGCATCCCCGTGTAGCCGAGCAGCAGGTTCAGGCCCAGGCCGAAGATGGCGAAGATCCAGATCTCCGTCGCGATGGCCGGGCGCAGCAGCAGCGGCAGGAGGACCACCGCCGCGAGCAGCAGGACGATCGGCCTTTTCATCGGATGCCGAACAGTCCCTGTGGGCGCACCAGCAGCACCGCCGCCATCACCGCGTAGATCACGACGGTGGACGCCTCGGTCCAGTAGCCCGCCACCAGGGCCTGGGCGACGCCGATGAGCAGGCCGGCGGCGATCGCGCCGAGGAGGTTCCCCAGCCCGCCGAGCGCGACCACCACGAAGGCGATGCCGAGCATGTCCACGCCCATGCCGGGATTCACGCCGCGGATCGGCACGGTGAGCGCGCCGGCGATGCCGGCGAGGTAGGCGCCCAGCGCGAAGGCGACGGTGAACAGCTTGTGGATGTCGATGCCGAGCAGCGACACCATCTCCTTGTTCTCGATGCCCGCGCGCATGATGGCGCCGTAGCGCGTCTTCTCCAGGAACAGCCACGTGGCGAGCACCAGCAACCCCGCCATGACCATGACGAACAGGCGGTATTTCGGGTAGAAGGTGAAGCCCAGGTCCAGCCCGCCGCGCAAGGCCTGCGGCGGCAGGTAGCTGTAGCCGACCGGGCCCCAGATGAGGATGATGGCCTCGCTCAGGATCAGCGCCAGGCCGAAGGTGAACAGCAGCTGGTAGTCGTGCCCCGCGGCGTACAGGCGCCGGATCCCCGCATACTCGATCACCAGCCCGAGCAGCGCGACGCCCAGCGGGGCCACCAGCAGCGCGATCCAGAAATTGCCGATCGCGACCGCGGCGCTGGCGAGCAGGTAGGCGCCCACGGCGAACAGCGCGCCGTGGGCGAAGTTGGGGATGTTGAGGATCCCCGTGATCAGCGACAGGCCGAGCCCCATCAGGGCATACAGCATGCCCGTCGCGATCCCGTTGAGGATCTGTGCGGCGACGAAGCTCAGTCGTTACGCCCGCGCAGAAGCGCTCTGAAAGGCAGCTCAGAAGCCGCCGATGTCCTTGCAGGCCGCGTGCTCCTTGGGCAGCGGCGTGTCGCCGGTGGCGATGATGTCGGCGAAATCGGTCGGGTGCTTCATCGCCGCCTTCGGCTTGCAGCGCATGAAGAAGTACGGCCGGATGTTCTGGTGCGTGGCGGGGTCGATGCGCATGCGCCCGACGATGTCGTTCAGCTCGATGCCTTCCAGCGCCCGGATCACGTCCGGCACTTCGGCGGACTTCGCCTTGTCGAAGCCGGCGAGCAGCAGGCGCGTCATCGAGTAGGCGGCCGAGGGCGCGTAGCCCGGCGGGTTGCCCCACTTCGCCTGGTAGCTCTTGACGAAAGCCTTGGCCGCCGGTGTGTCGGCGGTGTAGTAGAAGTTGGAGCCGACCCAGAGATTTTCGCGGATCTCGGGCGTGAGCTGCACCAACTCCTCCACGCCGGAGGACCAGGTCATGATCAGCGGTATCTTAGGCGTCAGGCCGAAGTTGAAGATCTCGCGCGCTCCGGACACGGCATCCAGGCCGAAGTTGATCATCGCCACCACGTCGGGCCGGTTGGCCGCCGCCTTTTGCACATAGTTGGAGAATTCGCGCTCGCCCAGCGGGTGGCGGTCGGCGCCGACGAATTCCAGGCCGTGCGCCTTGCCCACTTCCTTGATGTACTTCTCCACCGACCAGCCGAAGGCGTAATCGGCCACCAGCAGGTGCCAGCGCTTGGCCTTCGG
>CAZAEG010000007.1:0-4103 GCA_964484035.1 uncultured Enterobacteriaceae bacterium
GATCAGCCCGGCGCTTTGCAGCTTGCCGGCTGCCTCGGTGACGCCCTCGCGCCGCACCCCGAGCATGTTGGCGATCAGTTCCTGCGTCATGCTCACCGCGTCCGTGGGCAGGCGGTCCAGGCTCATCAGCAGCCAGCGGCACAGCTGCTGGTCCACCGTGTGGTGGCGGTTGCACACCGCCGTCTGCGCCATCTGCGTGATCAGCGCCTGCGTGTAGCGCAGGAGCAGGTAGTGCAGTTCGTGGCTCTGCGCGAAGTACTTCTTCAGCATCGCGGCCCGGATGCGGTAGCCGAAGCCGGCGCTTTGCACCACCGCGCGGCTGGGCGTGGTATCGCCGCCCATGAACAGGGAAATCCCGACCAGGCCCTCGCGGCCCACCACGGCGATCTCCGCCGAAGAGCCGTCCACCAGCACATAGAGGAGCGACACGATGCAGTCCGTCGGAAAGTACACGTAGCTCTGCCTGCCCCCGGACTCATACACCGACATGCCGAGCGGCAGGGGGACGTACTCGAGGTGGGGCCGCATCTCGTCGAGGATCTCCCCGGGCAGGGCGGCGAGCAGCAGGTTATCGCTGGTGCTGGCTCGTGGGGTAGCGGATGCAAGCTTGGGCATCCGCCCATGTTACTCCGATATGTCCGCTATGGGACAGAGGCCCCCTACTTCACGCGGCCGCTGGGGCAGTAGCGCGCGTCCCCGTCGCGTGCGTCGGCCGTCAGCCGGCTGAACTCCTGCTTCACCACGCCGTAGCACTCGCACACGCGCCTCTCGAGCCCGGCGCGCTCCACCACTTCGATGTGGCCGCGGCGCATGCGGATGCTCCCGGCCTGCTGCAGCCGACCGGCGACCTCGGTGATGCTCTCCCGGCGTACGCCGAGCATGCCGGCGACCTGCTCCTGGGTGATGACGAACTGGCCCGTCGGAATGCGATCGAGGGTCACCAGCAGCCAGCGGCACAACTGCTGTTCCACCGAATGGTGCCGGTTGCAGACCGCCGTCTGGGACATCTGCGCCATCAGCGCCTGGGTGTAGCGCAGCAGCAGGCGTTGCAGCGCTCCGGCGCGGTCGAACTCCGCCTTCAGCAGGCGGCGCTCCAGGCGCCAGGCCTCGCCGGCGGTCTGCACCACCGCCGAGCTGGTGGTCGTGTCGCCGCCCATGAACAGCGAAATGCCCACCATGCCCTCCTTGCCGACGCCGGCGACCGAGGCCGCGTCGCCGGAGTCCATGACGTAATGCAGTGACACGATGGCGGTGGTCGGGAAGTAGGCATGCTGCAGCTGGCTGCCGGGTTCGTAGAGCATCTGCCCGAGCGGCATCGGCACGCGTTCCAGCTGCGCGGCGAAGCGCTCGTAATCCTCCTTGGATAGAGCGGCGAGGAGGAGGTTCTGGCCGGGGTGGGGGAGGGCTGGGGGCATCGGGGTGTCGCGGTGATCTGCGGGGCTAGGCCATGAGCGGGAGCGCCATGCCGATGCCGCGGTAGCCGATGAAGCGGCAGGCGCGGTTGAACATCGGCTCGCCGCTCACCTGGAAGCGATGCACCGCGCCGTCGGCCGCGACGCGGCTGAAGACGAAATTGACGAACGGCATGCGAGCGGCGATCGTGGTGCGCAACCGCTCGCGCTCTTCCTCGTTCCATCCCGTCTGGCGTTCCTCGTTGGCGCCGTCGACCAGCGGGTCGACGCGCACGCCGAGCATCTCCAGCACCGGGCCGGAGACCTTCGTGAACTTGCCGTCCTCGTCCTGCTCCCAGTACCAGTCGGAGGCGAGCTCGGTGAGGCTGCGGTAGCGCGCTTCGCTTTCGCGCAACTCGGCGGTGCGCTCCTGCACCACCCGCTCCAGCTCCCGGTTGTAGTCCTGCAGCTTGCGGTGCAGCAGGCGCACTTCCAGCATGTTGCGGATGCGCGTCCTCACTTCGACCAGGTCGAAGGGCTTGCTGATGAAATCCTTGGCGCCGGCCTGCAGGGCGCGCAGCTTGTGGCCGGGCTGGGCGGTGATCACCAGCACGGGCAGGTAGCTGTCCGCGTCGTTCGTCTTCAGGCTCTCGATCACCTGGAAACCGTCCATCCCGGGCATCTGCAGGTCGAGCAGGATCAGGTCGTAGCCGTGCGCGCGGTGCAGCGCGCAGACCTGCTGCGGATCCATGGTCGCGGTGACGCGCGTATAGCCTGCCTGGCGCAGCACCTGCTCCAGCAGCTTGATGTTGGTCTGCTGGTCATCCACGATCAGGATGGCGGCATCGAGAAACTCGGACTCTGCCAGCTTCATGCCTGTCTCCTTCGGGATGCGTCGGAATGCTCCAGTCCCATGGCCAGCGCATCCATGAACTGGTCGACCTTGATGGGTTTCGTCAGGTAGCGGAAGAACCCGGCCTGCAGGCCCTTCTCGATGTCGCGCGGCATCGCGTTGGCGCTCAGCGCGATGATGGGGATCTCCGCCGTCGCAGGGTCGGCGCGCAGCACCTTCATGGCCTCGATGCCGCTGATGCCCGGCAGGTTGATGTCCATCAGGATCAGGTCCGGCAGGTGCGCGCGCGCGAACTCGATGCCGATGCTGCCGTCCGCCGCGCTCAGCAGGCGCAGGTCGGGGCGGCGCGCGATGAGCTGCTCGACCAGCTCCAGGTTGGCCGGATTGTCCTCGACGTAGAGCAGGGTGCGCGGCGGCGCGTCCGGCGTCGACCGCGGCTGCGTCTGCGGTTCGCCCGCGTGCGGCAACCGCGCCGCCGGCGTCGCGCTCGTCAGGGCGAACTCGACCCAGAACACACTGCCCACCCCCGGTACGCTCTCCACGCCGATGGCGCCCCCCATCATTTCCGCCAGGTGCTTGGTGACCATCAGGCCGATGCCCGTGCCTTCCTGGGCGCCGCTCTCCTTGCCGAGGCGGTTGAACGGCTGGTACAGCTGCGCCACCTGCGCCGGCGTCAACCCGGCCCCGGTGTCCCGCACGCTGAGGCGGATCGAGGACGGGGGGCGCGGCGTGCATTCCACCGTGACCTGGCCGCCCGGCCGGTTGTACTTGATGGCGTTGGACAGCAAGTTGATCAGGATCTGCTTCAGGCGGGTGCGGTCGACCCTGAGGATCAAGGGGGCGGCGAGTTGCGGGTAGGTCATGCCGATGCCGTGCGTGTGCGCCTGCGGATCGATCATGGCGCGGCATTCCTGCATCACCTCGGCGAGCGGCACCGGCTCGAGCGACAGTGTGATCTTGCCCGACTCGATCAGCGCCAGGTCGAGGACTTCGTTGATCAGGTCGAGCAGGTACCAGCCCGCCTTGAGGATCTGCTCCAGGTTGCGCTTCTGCGTCGCGGTCGGCGGCGGCGTGCCGGAGTCCATCAGCTGCGCGAAGCCGAGGATGGCGTTGAGCGGGGTGCGCAGCTCGTGGCTCATGCTGGACAGGAAATCGGTCTTCGCGCGGTTGGCCTGCTCGGCGGCGGCCGTGGCCTCCTTCAGCTCCGATTCGACGCGCTTGCGCACCGAGTTGTCGGTGCCGATCAGCAGGTAGCCGATGATGGCGCGGTCGGCGCCGCGCAGCGCGGTGATCGACACCACGGCCGGAAAGCGGCTGCCGTCCTTGCGGATGTAGGTCAGCTCGTAGCTGTCGTCGATCTCGCGCGAGGCCTTGAACGCCAGCGCCTCGAAGCCGGGCGCGATGGGGGTGGCGAGCTCCGCGCTCAGGGCCTTCGCGCGCTCCTTCACTTCTTCCGGATCGTGGATGTCGCTTGGGCTGATGCGGTTGACCACCTCGGCCGCCCGGTAGCCCAGCATGCGCTCGGCGCCGACGTTGAACAGCTGGATGATGCCTTTCTCGTCCGTGGCGATGATGGAGAAGCGCGCGCTGCTGAGGATCGCCTTGCGCAGCGCGCTCGCCTTGGGCAATGCCGCTTTGCGCATGGCCGGTCTCATCGCACCAGCTGGTTGATCTCGATGATCGGCAGCAGGATGGCGAGCACGATCAGCAGCACCGCCGCGCCCATCACCAGGATCATCACCGGCTCGAGCAGCGTGAGGAACACCGCCAGGCGCCGCTCGAGCGCCTGGGTCTCGAGGCGCGCGGCGCGGTTGAGCATCTGCTCGAGCTTGCCGCTCATCTCGCCGCTCGCCACCAGG
>CAZAEG010000008.1:0-7935 GCA_964484035.1 uncultured Enterobacteriaceae bacterium
GCACATGCGCGAAGGCGACGTGTCTTCCTACAGTATCGGCAAGCCGCTGCGCTACGTCGGGCACCTGAAGTACGGCCGCCCGATGATCGCCGCCGCGCACTGAGCGCGTCGGCTACCCCAGCACCACCCTCACCTTGTGCACCGCCCCGTCATCGGCGAGCGGCACGCGCGCCTGCGCCAGCGCCTTCCCGTCGAGCGAAGCTGAAGCAACGCCGCGGCTCGCACCGCGGGGGTTCTCCACCGCGATCTCGTAGCGCGCGGAGCGGTACTTGTAGACGATCTCGAACCCCGGCCACGCCCCGGGGATGCAGGGATCCAGGACCAGGACATCTGCCTGCACGCGAAAGCCGAGTATCGACTCCAGCCCCGCGCGATACAGCCACCCCGCCGAGCCGGTGTACCAGGTCCAGCCCCCGCGCCCCACGTGCGGCGCGACCGAGTAGACGTCGGCGGCCACCGCGTAGGGCTCGACCTTGTAGCGCTGCACGTCGGCGCGCGTGCTCGCGTGGTTGATCGGATTGAGCATCGAGAACAGCGCCGCCGCCTTGTCCCCCTCGCCCAGCGCCGCGAAGGCCATCACCGACCACGCGGCGGCATGCGTGTACTGGCCGCCGTTCTCGCGGATGCCGGGCGGATAGCCCTTGATGTAGCCGGGATCGAGCGAAGTGCGATCGAAGGGCGGCGCGAAGAGCAGCGCCAGCTTGTCCTCGGGGCGGATGAGCTGCGCCTCCATGGCGGCCATCGCGCGCCGCGCGCGCTCCGGCTGCGCCGCCCCCGAGATCACGCTCCAGGACTGCGCGATCGAATCGATGCGGCATTCTTCGCTCGTGGCGGAGCCGAGCGGGGTGCCGTCGTCGTAGTAGCCGCGCCGGTACCACTCGCCGTCCCAGCCCCCGAGCTCGAGCGCGGCGCGCAGCGCGCCGGCGTGCGCCAGCCACTTCCCGGCGCGCGCCGCCTCGCCGCGCGCCTTCGCCAGCGGCGCGAGCGCTTCGAGCGCCGCGTGCAGGAACCACCCCAGCCACACGCTCTCGCCCCGGCCTTTCTCGCCCACGCGGTTCATGCCGTCGTTCCAGTCGCCGGTGCCGATGAGCGGCAGGCCGTGCGCGCCCACGGCGAGGCTCGTGTCGAGCCCGCGCGCGCAGTGCTCGAACAGCGAGGCGCGCTCGCCCGACACGTTCGGCTGGTAGTAGGCGTCGTGCTCGCCTGCTGCGAGCGCCAGGCCTTCGAGGAACGCAACGCTCTCCTCCAGCACCGCGGCATCGCCCGTGGCCTGCACGTAGTGCGCCGCGGCGTAGGCGAGCCAGACCCGGTCGTCGGTCATGCGCGTGCGCACGCCCTGGCCGGAGGGCGGCAGCCACCAATGCTGCACGTCGCCCTCGACGAACTGGCGCGCGGCGGCGCGCAGCAGATGCTCGCGCGTGAGCGCCGGGCGCGCGAGCGCGAGCGCCATGCCGTCCTGCAGCTGGTCGCGAAAGCCGTACGCGCCGCTCGCCTGGTAGAAGGCCGAGCGCGCCCACAGGCGGCAGGCGATCGTCTGGTAGAGGAGCCAGCGGTTGAGCATCACGTCCATCGAGCGCTCGGGCGTCTTCACCTGCACCGTGCCGAGCAGCTCGTCCCAGTACGCGGCGACTTTGCGCAGCACCGCCTCCAGGTCGGTCGTCCGGTAGCGCGCGAGCAGCAAGCGCGCGTCGCGCTCGCTCGCCGCCTGGCCGAGGAGGAATACGATCTCCACGCTGGCGCCCGGCTCGAGCTCGGCCGGGGCCTGCAGCGCTGCGCAAGCGTCGAGGCCGGCGCCGGCGCGCTTCGATAGCGGCGCCTTCCCCGCGAGCGCGGCCGGGCTGTCGAGCGTGCCGTTGCGGCCCAGGAACTCGCGCCGGTCGCTCGTCCAGCCAGTCTGCCGTCCGCCCAGGTCGGCGAAGGCGACGCGCGTGCCGAACGCCGCGTTCCAGGGATTGCGCGCGAACAGAGCGCCCGTCTGCGCGTCGGATTCGGTCACCAGGGAGAACGCCGACGCGCTGCGCGACGGGCCGAGCACCCATTCGGCATACGCCGTGACCGAAAGCTTGCGTTTGCGCCCCGAAGCGTTGCGCAGCGTCAGCCGCGAGATCTTCACCGGATCCTCGAGCGGCACGTACTGCAGGAGCTCGAGCGCGATGCCGTGCGAGGCGTGCTCGAAGCGGCTGTAGCCCTGGCCGTGCCGCGCCACATAGGGCGCCGCCTCGTCGCGGATCGGCAGCGCCGTGGGCCCCCACAGTTCGCCCGACTCCTCGTCGCGCACGTACAGCACCTCGCCCGGCCGGTCGGTGACGGGGTCGTTCGACCAGGGCGTGAGCTGGTTCTCGCGGCTGCCGAGCGACCAGGTGTAGCCGCTGCCCTCGACCGCGGCCTGGAAGCCGAAGGCAGGGTTGGCGACGACGTTGATCCACGGCGCCGGCAGCCAGCGCTTGGCATCCAGCACGGTCACGTACTCGCGCCCCTCGGCGCCGAAGCCGCCGAAGCCGTTGAAGAACTCGAGCGCGGGCGGCGCCGCCGCGGCCTGCGGCGCCTTTGCGGTGGGCTTGCGCCGCGGCGGCGGCGTTACGGCTGGCGCAGCCAGGGCCTCGTTCAGCTGCTCCTGCAGCGTGCCGCGGCGCCCGGTGAGCACGGCGCGCGCCGCGGTGAGCAGCAGCGAGCGCGTCTGCGCCGGGATCAGGTCGGCGCGCACCACGAACACGGCGCCGCGCGCCGCCGGCGCGGCGCCCGGCGGGCGCGTGCGACTCGTGCGCACCTGCATCTCCAGCGCGGCCTGCAGGTCCTGGATGTACGAGCTGCCGCGCTCGTTCAGGAACACCAGGTCCACCGCGAGCTGCTTCATGCGCCAGTACTCGTGCGCGCGCAGGAGCTGGCGCACGAGCGGCATGTCCTCGAGGCTGTCGGCGCGCACCAGCACGATCGGCAGGTCGCCGGAGATGCCCAGCGCCCAGAGCGCCGGCGGCGCGCCGCCGCCGCGGCGCAAAGTGTCCGGCGACGGGCGCAGCGACGCATCGGCGTAGAGCACGCGGCCCGCGAGCCGCTGGAACAGGCTCGCCTCCTCCGGCGAGATGCCCAGATAGCCGGACTGCACCTGCGCATGGGTCCACGCGAGCGTCGCCGCGCGCTCGAAGGCCGTGGGGTCGGAATGCTTGTCGGCGAGCGCCAGCACCTCGGCGCGCGAGCCCGCGGCCACCGTCCAGAAGGCGACGTGCGCCGATCTTCCCGGCGGCACGCGCAGGCGCCGGCGCAGCGCGAACACCGGGTCGAGGACCGCGCCCACCGTGTTGGACAGCGGCAACCCGTCCACCACCGCCATCGGCGTGCGCACTTCGCGCCCGCGGCCGAGGAAGCGCGCGCGATCGGTTTCGATCTCCGGCTCGCCCACGGCCTCGCCTTCGACCACGGCCAGGTGCGCCGCCCAGACTTCCGGCTCGCCGCCCGAGCGGCGGCGGCGCGTCGCCAGGATGACGCCGGGCTTGTCGAGGTACTCCGTGTGCACGAACAGCCTCGAGAACACCGGGTGCGCCGCGTCGGCGGCGGCCGGCGCGAGCACCAGCTCGGCGTAGGACGTGAGGTCGATCTCGCACGCCTCGCTGCCCGAGTTGGCGACGGACACGCGGCGCACTTCGGCGTCGTCCTCCGGCGAGACGACGACTTCGAGCGTGGTGGCGATCGGGCCGTCGTGCCGCGCGAACACGGCGCGATCCTCGGTGAAGGTCGCCTCGTAGCGGTCCGCCTCGTGGCCGCTCGGCTGGTGGCCCGCGGACCACACCGCGCCGCTCGCCACGTCGCGCAGGAAGACGTACGCGCCCCAGTCGTCGCGCGTGGCGTCTTCGCGCCAGCGCGTGATCGCCACGTCGCCCCAGCGGCTGTACCCGGAGCCGGCGCCGGTCAGCATCACCGCGTAGCGGCCGTTCGAGAGCAGGAGCGCCTCGGGTGTCGCGCCGTGCGGCGTGCGCAGCCGCCGCACCGCCGGCGGTTCCAGGTCGCGCACCGTGGCCGCGGTGCCGACCTCCTCCGAGCGCGGATGCGCGAGCGTGACGTCGCGCGGCGTGCGCTCCTGCAGCAGGAGCTCGGTCGCGCGCACGCTCGGCTCGGCGTGGAAGCGCGCGCGCATCGCCCCGTCGAGCAGACTATTGGCGAGGGCGACCACCGTCATGCCCTGGTGGTGCGCCATGTAGGCGCGCACGATGGCCACGTCTTTGCCCTCGGGCACGCGCGTGGGCGTGAAATCGAGCGCTTCGTAGAAGCCGTAGCGGCCGCGCGCGCCGAGGGCAGCGAGCCGCGCGAAGTTGCGCACCGCGGCGCGCGGATCGACCATCGCGGCGAGCGCCGTGGCGTACGGCGAGACGACGGCGTTCTCGCCGAGGCCGCGCTTGAGGCCCAGGCCCGGGACGCCGAAATTCGAGTACTGGTAGGTGAACTCGAGGTCGCGCACGTTGTAGGCGGACTCCGAAACGCCCCAGGGCACGCCGAGCGCGCCGCCGTAGGCGATCTGCCGGCGCACGACGAGGCGGTTGGTCTGCTCGAGCAGGCTGGCGGCGGGCGCGCGCATGACGAGCGCGGGCATCAGGTACTCGAACATCGATCCCGACCAGGAGATGAGCGCCGCGCCGCCGCCGACCGGCGTCACCGCGCGCCCGAGCCGGAACCAGTGGCGCGAGGCTACATCTCCCTTGGCGATCGCCACGAAGCTCGCCAGGCGGGCTTCGGAGGCCAACAGGTCGTAGCAGCTCGGGTCGCGCTCGCCCTCGGCGACCCGGTAGCCGATGGCGAGGAGCTTCCTGTCCGGATCGAGCAGGAAACCGAACTGCATCGCCTCGGCGAGGCTGCGCGCCGTTTGCTCCAGCGTCGCGAGGCGCTGCTCGAGCGAGCGTGCCTCATCGCCGCGGCGCCCGAGGTCGCGCAAATGGCTCGCGATCGAGCGGTGCGTGGCCTCGACCCAGGTGAGCATCTCGGCGCCGGCCTCGTCGCCGCGCTCGCTCGCCAGCGCGCGCGCGATGTCGAGCAGGGTCGCCGCCTGCGGCCCGATGTCCGCGAAGCCCCGACCGAGCGCGGCGTCGAGCGCGTCGAGCGCTTCGCTCAGCTGCTGCGGCGTGATGGTCTGCGTGCGGCGGTCCTTGGGACAGGCTCGCACGGCCTCGCGCGTGAGCTCCAGGGCGTCCGCGATGCCGGAGAGAGCCTGCGTGCCCGCCGCCGTGGCTCGAGCCCATTCGCGGCAGGCGTTCGCCAGCGCGATCAGGTGCCCGGCCAGGTTGCCGCTATCCACCGACGAGACGTACTGCGGCTCGAGCGGGCGCAGGTCGCGCGTGTCGTACCAGTTGTAGAAGTGCCCGCGAAAGCGCGCCAGGCCCCGCATCGTGGCGAGCGTCGCTTCCAGCCGCTCCACGGTTTCGGCGGTGCCCATCCAGCCGAAGTCGCGCGCGCTGACCACGGAGAGCAGGTACACGCCGATGTTGGTGGGCGAAGTGCGGTGCGCGACGACGGGCTTGGGGACTTCCTGGAAATTGTCCGGCGGCAGCCAGTGCTCCGCCGCGGTAACGAAGGTTTCGAAGTAGCGCCAGGTGCGCCGCGCGATGAGCCGCAGGGCGCGCGCGTCCTCGGGCGAGACCGGCACGCGGCCGGCGACCGGCGGCGAGAGGCTCGTCCAGCGCGCAATGGCGGGCGCGGCGATCCACGCCAGCGCGAACGGCAGCGCCACGGGCCAGGCGCCGCTTGCGCTCCACCCGGCGACGAGCGCGGCTGCGCCGCCGAGGGCGACGCCGCCGCCCATCAGCAAATAGAACCCGGACAGATCGAGCCGCGGACCCACCTTCACCTGGTCCGCGCTGACCCAATCGAGCAGGTGCCGGCGGCTCACGAGCACGCGATACAGCGTCCTCGCAATCGCGTCCGCCATCAGCCAGGCCTGGTGCGCGAGGAACACGACGAGCAGCGCGGTCAGCGAAAGCGCGAGCCACACGTCCGCGGCGAGCGCGCCGAGGTGGCTGCGCGCCGTGGTGCGCGCGCGGTGCGGCACGATCGACGAGAGCACGGGCACCAGCGTCGCCACCGCGATCGTCGCGAGGACGAACCCGGTCCAGAGCAGGGCCGCGCGCAGCGGCAGCGCCCAGCCGACGGCGAGGACCAGCACGCACACCGGCGCCGAGAGCGAGCGGCGCAGGTTGTCGAACATCTTCCAGCGGCCGATCGGCGGCAGCAGGCCCGCGTGGCCCGCAACCCACGGCAGCAATTGCCAGTCGCCGCGCACCCAGCGATGCTGGCGCGCGGCGGCCACGTCGTAGCGCGACGGAAACTCCTCCACCACCTCGATATCGGAGGCGAGGCCCGCGCGCACGAAGGTGCCTTCGAACAGGTCGTGGCTGAGCAGCGTGCCCTCGCTCGCGCGGTCCGCGAGCGCCGCTTCGAAGGCGTCCACGTCGTAGATGCCCTTGCCCGTGTAGGAGCCTTCGCCGAACAGGTCCTGGTACACGTCGGACACCGCGGACTCGTAGGGATCGATGCCGCCCGCGCTGGAGAAGATGCGCTGGAAGAGCGAGCCTTCGCGGCCGATCGGCAGCGAAGGCGTCACGCGCGGCTGCAGCACGCCGTAGCCCTCTACGACGCGCCGCGTGGCGGCGTCGAAGCGCGGCCGGTTGAGCGGGTGCGCCCTCTTGCCGACCAGGCGCCGCGCCGCTTCGCGCGGCATGCGCGTATCGGCGTCGAGCGTGATGACGTAGCGCACGCCGGCCGGCGGCGCGGACAAGTCCATGAAGGTCGTATCCGTCGCGCCGCGCAGCAGGCGGTTCAGCTCGTGCAGCTTGCCGCGCTTTCGCTCCCAGCCCATCCAGCACTGCTGCGTCTGGCTCCACACCCGCCGGCGATGAAGCATCAGGAACCGATCGCCCCCGGCGGCCGGGCCGTATTGCTTGTTCAGGCGCGCGATGCCCAGGGTCGCCGCGTCGAGCAGCGCCTGGTCTGCCTCGAGGGTCTCGGCCGGCGCATCGGTCCAGTCCGACAGCAGCGCGAAATGCAGCTCGCTCTCCGGGCTGGCGAGGTGGTGGATCTCCAGGCGCTCGATCTGCTCGTCCAGCGCATCGCGCGTGCTGAGCAGGATCGGCACCGCAATGAGCGTGCGCAGATGCGCCGGGATGCCCTCGCGCAGCTCGAGGCCCGGCAGGAGGGTGGCGCCGAAGCCGCGCGTGACCGCGCGATTGACGAGCGCCACGCCCGCGTCGAGCGCCGGGACGAGGCCGAGCGCCGCGAGCACGCCGAGCAACACGCCGCCGACCCCCTCTTGCGCCAGGGCGTAGAGCGCGAAGCCCAGGACGATCACGGCGGCGGCGGCGACGGCGCCGATATAGCCGCCGATGCCGAGCGCGCCGCTCAGGCGGCCGGGCCAGAGGTGCAAGGGAGCGCGATAGCCGATCGCCGCCTCGAAGGCGCGGCGGCCGCCGGCGATGAGGGGGTAGCCCGGATCCCGCTCGCGCCCGGTCCCGGTGGCGGCCGCGAGCGCCGCCTGCGCGATCTCCAGTTCCGGGCGCTTCGCGCCCCGCGCCAGCTCCTCGATCGCGCCGCGGTACAGGTTGCGCGTGGCGAAATCCATCTGCGCGAAGCCGCTGCCGGCGCGCAGCGCATCGTCGATGAGGCTGACGCTCTCCACCAGCTCCGGCCAGTCCAGGTCGGAGATCAGGCGCATGCTGGTGATGATGTTGCGCACCGTCACGTTGGTGGTGCCCTGGCGCTGGTGCTCGTCGTGCACGATCCGCTCCACGCTCTTCGCCTCGGCCGCCAGGCGCTCCTCGAGCCATGCCAGCGCCGGCGTCGCCTTCGGATCGAGGTCGCGCAGCCGCTGCGCGAGCTGCACGGCGAACGATTCCGAAAGGGGCGCCGCGGCGTGGCGCGCGAGGAGCGCGGCGATCTCCCCGGCCGCGGGCGGCTCCG
>CAZAEG010000009.1:0-3337 GCA_964484035.1 uncultured Enterobacteriaceae bacterium
GAAGAAGAAGTACAGCGCCGCGCACAGACCCGCGGTCATCGCGATCACCATGAGCTGCTGCACCGGCAGCACCACGCCGCCTGCGCGCCAGACGTCTTCGACGAACGGCGTCGGGATCTGGTAGGTCTCGGTGCCCCAGCCCGGCACCATCGTCACCACGCCGCGCAGCACGTAGCCGAGGCCGATCGTGATCATCACCACCGTGAACGCCGGGTGGCCGAGCACCGGGCGCAGGATCAGGCGCTCGGCGAGCATGCCGACCACCGCCATCGCCGCCACCGCGAAGACGATCGTCAGCCAGTAGGGAAGCCCCAGCACGGTGGCGCCGGTGAGCGCGAAAAACGCGCCCAGCATCATCAGGTCGCCCTGCGCGAAGTTCACCGTCTCGGTAGCCTTGTAGATGAGGACGAAACCGAGCGCGACGAGCGCGTAGACGCAGCCGAGCGAAACTCCGGCGACGAGCAACTGAAGCAAATCGACCAGAGAACCTCCCTCCCGGGCGGTGATTCTACATGGCAGGGCCGCAGGGCACGAACGACGGCAGAATCCGCCAAGCAATTGCTTTTCAGGGAATGCGCCTCTAGACTCGATCGCGCATGGCCGCCACGCACGAAGTGCTCAATCAGAGCGCGCCGCTCGAGGACACCAACCTGATGCACACGAACGCCGCGCTCGGCGCGGCGCTCGCGTTCAATCTGCCGCCCGCGCGCCTCGCGGCGGCGCGCGCTCGCCTGTCGGCGCTCGGCGCCGAGCTCGGCGCGGCGGCGACGCTCGCGCTCGCCGACGCCGCCAACCGCAATCCGCCCGAGTTGCGCACGCACGATGCTCGCGGGCACCGACGCGACGAGGTGGAGTTCCACCCGGCCTGGCACGAATTGATGGCCCTGGCGCTGAAGCACGGCCTGCACTCGGCGCCCTGGGCCGAGCCCGCGCCCGGCGCGCACGTCGAGCGCGCCGCCGCGTATCTCCTCTACTCCGAGATCGAGAACGGCACGCAGTGCCCGGTCACCATGACCTACGGCTCGGTGCCGGCCATCCGCGCCGACGCGCAGCTCGCGGCCGACTGGCTGCCGCGCGTGTATTCGCGGCACAAGGACGCGGCGCTCATCGGCATGGGACTCACCGAGAAGCAGGGCGGCTCCGACGTGCGCACCAACACGACGCGCGCCGAGCCGCTGGGCGGCGGTGCCTACGCGATCACCGGCCACAAGTGGTTCCTCTCCGCGCCGATGTGCGATGCGTTCCTCGTGCTGGCGCAGGCGCCGGGCGGCCTCGCGTGCTTCTTCATGCCGCGGCGCCTGCCGGACGGCAGTGCGAACGCCATCCGCATCCAGCGCCTGAAGGACAAGCTCGGCAATCGCTCGAACGCCTCCGCCGAGGTTGAGTTCGAGGACGCGCGCGCGACGCTCCTCGGCGAGGAAGGCCGCGGCGTGCCGATGATCCTGGAGATGGGCGTGTATACGCGGCTCGATTGCGCCATCGGCACCGCGGGCCTCATGCGCCAGGCATTGTCCCAGGCGCTCTGGAACGCCGCGCAGCGGCAGGCGTTCGGGAAGCTGCTGAAGGACCAGCCGCTCATGAAGAACGTGCTCGCCGACCTCGCGCTCGAGTCCGAGGCCGCCACTGCCCTCGTTCTTCGGCTAGCGAAAGCCTACGACTCGGAAGACGAGACGCTTCTGCGCCGGGTGCTCACGCCCGCGGCCAAGTTCTGGGTATGCAAGCGCGGCGCGCACTTCGGCCAGGAGGCGATGGAGGCGGTCGGCGGCAACGGCTACGTCGAGGAGCAGGTGCTGGCGCGCATCTACCGCGAGATGCCGCTCAACTCCATCTGGGAAGGCGCCGGCAACGTCATGTGCCTCGACGTGCTGCGCGCGCTGAGAAAGGCTCCCGACATGATCGCTGCCGTGGCCGCCGAGCTCGACGCGGCCGGCGGGCAGCACCGCGCCTACGACGCGTTCTGCGCCGCGCTCAAGGACCGCCTTGCCGATGCCGCCGAGCACGAGAGCGCCGCGCGGCGCCTTACGCAGGATCTGGCGCTCGCGCTGCAGGCGAGCCTGCTTGCGCGCCATGCGCCGCCCGAGGTGTTCGAGAGCTTCGTGCGCGCGCGGCTCGGCGCCGACTGGACGGGCGCGTTCGGCACGCTCGCCCCGCAGCTGCCCTTCGACGCGCTGATCGAGCGCGCGATGCCCGTGGCGCGCTGAAGTCGGCCCGCATCGGCGCGGGCACGCAAGGCTCAGACGCCGGCGAACCGCTCCAGGTGGTGATCCGCGTCGCCGAACTGCTGCGCGATCATGGTCAGGCGTCGGAACGAGTGGCTCACCTTGAGCTCCTCGCTCATCCCCATGCCGCCGTGCAGCTGGATCGCCTCCTGACTGATGAGCCGCGCGTTGTCTGCGACCTTGATCTTCGCCGCCGACACCGCGTGCGCGCGCTCCTTCGCGTCCGCCGCGCCGTCCACCTTCGAGCACGCGAGGCAGGCCATGGACTTGGCCTGTTCGTAGGCGACGACCATGTCCACCATGCGGTGCTGCAGCGCCTGGAAGGTGCCGATCGGCACACCGAACTGCTTGCGCGCCTTCAGGTACTCGAGCGTCGTGTCGCAGGCGAACTTCATCGCGCCGACCGCCTCGGCACAGACGAGCGCGGTGCCGAAGTCCACCACCTCCTCGATCATCGCAAGCGCCTTGCCCTCGACACCGAGCAGCTCGCCCGCCGCCCCCGCGAACACGACGTCCGCCGCGCGCATCTCGTCGAGCGTGCGGTAGGCCTTCATCTGCACGCTCTTCGCATCGACCAGGAACAGGCTGGATCCCGCCGGCGCCTTTGCCGACACGACGATCTTCCCGGCCGCGGGCGCGCCGAGCGCCACCGCCTTCTCCCCATCCAGCGTCCAGCCGCTGCCGGTCTTTCTTGCCGTCACCGCCGCCGGCGCCAGGTCGTAGCGCGCTCCCTTCTCGCAGAACGCGAACGCCATCTTCACCTTTCCCTCCACGACGCCCGGCAGAATCGCCTTCTTCTGCGCGTCGCTGCCCGCGCGCGCGACGCACTGGGCACCCATCAGCGTGGCGAGGTAGGGCTCGACCACCAGCCCCTCGCCGAAGGCCTCCATCACGCTCAGCAGGTCGACGGCGCCGCCGCCGAAGCCGCCGTAGTCGGGCGAGAACGCAATGCCGGTGAGGCCCATCTCGGCGAACGCATCCCACACCTTCTCGCTGTAGCCCTCGGCCGAGGCGACGAATTTCTTCCGCGCCTCGAAGTCGTAGTCCTTCTGGATGAAGCGCCGGACGGAATCGGCGAGCAGCTGCTGCTCTTCGTTGTAGTCGAAGTTCATGGTTAC
>CAZAEG010000010.1:0-4558 GCA_964484035.1 uncultured Enterobacteriaceae bacterium
CCAGCGGGAAGACGAGCGCCAGGCCGGCGAGCGCCGCGGTGCCGAGGCGCCCGACGAAATAGGTGTCGGCGATCGACACCGCGGTCTGGAACAGGGCGAGCAGCGCCCCGGGCGCGGCGAGGCGCGCGAGCGTCGGGACGATCGGGCCTTCGAGAAGGCGCTGCGCGCGCGCGGTGCTGCTCACGCGGCGAGCCTAACGTAAGATTCCCCCGGCATGCTCGGCGCTTTCACACTGCTGCTCGTCTACCAGCTGGTCGGCGAGGTGCTGGTGCACCTCACGGGGCTGCCGGTGCCGGGGCCCGTGGTGGGGATGCTGCTCCTGTTCGTCACGCTCGCCGCGCGCGGGTCCGCGCCGCAGTGGCTGCGCGACGCCTGCCAGGGGCTGCTCGCGCACCTGTCGCTGCTTTTCGTGCCGGCGGGCGTCGGCGTGCTGCTGCACTTCCAGCGCCTGGGCGCCGAGTGGCTGCCGATCGTCGTCGCCCTGGTGGCGAGCACCGTGATCACCATCGGCGTCACCGCGCTGGTCATGCGGGCGCTGCAGAAATGAGCGGCAAGTTCACCGAGATCTGGGTCTACCTGTCGGCCTCGCCGCTGCTCTGGCTGACGGCGACGATGCTCGCCTACCAGGGCGCGTTCTGGATCTACCGCCGGGCAGGCATGAACCCGCTCGCCAACCCGGTGGCCATCGCGGTGCTGGGGCTGGTGGCGCTGCTCTGGTCCACCGATACCGCTTACCCGGTGTACTTCGAGGGCGCGCAGTTCGTGCACTTCCTGCTCGGCACGGCGACTGTGGCGCTCGCCGTCCCGCTCTACGCCAACCTGCAGACGCTGAAGAAGAACCTGCTGCCGCTTGGCGGCGCGCTGCTCGCCGGCTCGATCACCGCCGCGGTGAGCGCGGTGGGCATCGGCTGGGCGCTCGGCGCGAGCCGCGAGACACTCCTGTCGCTCGCGCCGAAATCGGCCACCGCGCCGATCGCCATGGGCGTGGCGGAGAAGCTCGGCGGGCTGCCCTCGCTCACCGGCGTGCTGGTGGTGTGCACGGGGATCCTCGGCGCGGTGCTCGCGCGCGGCACGCTGAATGCCCTGCGCATCCACGACCACGCGGTGCGCGGCTTCGCCGTCGGGGTCGCGGCGCACGGCATCGGCACGGCGCGCGCGTTCCAGGTGTCGGAGAAGATGGGTGCATTCGCCGGCCTCGCCATGGGGCTGAACGGCCTGCTTACGGCGTTTCTCTTCCCGCTGCTGCTGCTGCTCTGGGGAGGCTGAGCGCGGCAGCCGCGCCGGCGAGCACGCCGAGGGCATTCGCCGCCATGTCCGTGAGCTCGTAGGACCGATAGCCCGTGGCGGCCTGCGCGAATTCGAGCGCCACGCCGAGCGCAATCCACAGCAAGGCGTAGGCGACGCGCGCCGGTCCGCTGCGGTAGAGGAACGCGAACCAGAACGTGAGCGCGGCATAGGCGAGGAAATGTGCCAGCTTGTCCGGGATGTGCACGCCCGGCTCCGCCGGGGGCGGCGCGAGCGAGAGCCAGACGATGGCCGCGGCGAGGAGCCAGCCGCCGGCAACTACCGCGGCGCGCATCAGAAGAGCTTCATCTGCCCGCCGGGCGAGGGCGGCACGAACTGCGTGCAGTCGAGCTCGGGGGTACGCCGCCCGCCGCCGTGGCCGTTCAGGCCGAAGCGCTTGCAGGCGATGTCGAAACGCTTGTCGATCAGCTCGGCGTAGTTGCCGGTGCCGCGCATCCTTTCGTGGAAGCGCGGGTCGTTCTCGCGCCCGCCGCGCATCTGGCGGACGATGCTCATCACGTGCTCGGCGCGCTCCAGGTAGTGCGCGGCGAGCCATTCCTTGAAGATGTCCTTCAGCTCGTTCGGCAGGCGCAAAATCACGTAGGCGGCTTCCAGCGCGCCGGCCTTCGCGGCTTCCTCGAGGACGTGCTCCAGCGTCTTGTCGTTCAGCGCCGGGATGAGCGCGGCCACCATGACGCCGCAGGGCACGCCGGCTTGCGAGAGAGAGCGCACCGTGTCCAGGCGCCTCTGCGGGCTCGCGGCGCGCGGCTCGAGTTCGCGCGCCAGCGTCCGGTCGAGCGTGCCGATGGAGACGAACACCTTCACCAGGTTCTTCTTCGCCATCGGACCCAGGATGTCGAGGTCGCGCTTGACGAGCGCCGACTTGGTGACGATGGTGAGGGGGTGATCGCACTCCGCCAGGATCTCGATGAGCTGCCGCGTGATGCGGTGCTTGCGCTCGATGGGCTGGTAGCAGTCCGTGTTGGTGCCGAACGCCATGGGCGACACCTTGTAGCCCGGCTTTGCGAGCTCCTTTCGCAGCAGGTCCGCGGCGTTGGTTTTGGCGAAGAGCTTGGTCTCGAAATCCAGGCCTGGCGAAAGCTCTAGGTAGGCGTGGCTCGGGCGGGCATAGCAGTTGTGGCTCACGACACCGTTGGCG
The DNA here is from genome assembly GCA_964484035.1 of uncultured Enterobacteriaceae bacterium. Taxonomy (GTDB): domain Bacteria; phylum Pseudomonadota; class Gammaproteobacteria; order Burkholderiales; family SG8-39; genus JAABQT01. The sequence continues at coordinate 2,444 of CAZAEG010000010.1, forward strand.
ATGAAATCCTCGGTCCCGGTGCTGATGTCGTAGAGCCGCATCGCTCCGGGCAAAGGCTCGATGCCGGTCACGTTGAGCCTCGCGTCGCTCTTCAATGCAACGCCTGCGATGTCGCGCTTGCGCGTGATGGCGGGATCCATCGTGTGGAAAAAGCGGAAGTGCTCGCGCAGCCCGCCCACGACGCGGACGACCTCTATGGGCTTCGATCGATCGTGCTTGACGTGCTCGATTACGTAGCGGAAGCCGAAGGCGTCAAGCGACCTCCTGATCCAGCCGATGATGATCGGGTCCGTATTGCTGATGCGAAGCGCTCCCTCGCTATAGCTGCCCTCGGCGTCGAAGATCCCGGCAAGGAATCCGGCCAGCCATGCACGCTCGGGTGCTCCCGGCCAGTCCACGATTTCGCGGATATCCGCCACGTCCACCCGGGCGCTTGCGCGGATCGCGTGCATCGCACGGCGTCCCGCCCGAGCCTCCTGAAACACGAACCCCTGCGTGGCGATGCCCCAATTGGAGAGGTATGCCTGGGCCCTGCCCAGTGCCTCGGCGTCACAGAGCGCCAGCCTGAATTGATGCTGGTCGCCATTGGTCCGCCCTGGCCTTGCGTAGGAGTAGGACCGCAGCAGGGCATCCCCGCGGATCACCCCCGTCAGGTATCCGAGCTGGTAGTTGGCATCCTTCGCCACAGCCTCGGCGAACGCGCCGATACCCATCAGCTTATTGTTCGTCGTGAGATGCGGCCTTTGCCGCTCACCGTCCCGCACGAACTTCCAGCCGCGTTCCGTGAGAAAGCGGTGGTCAGCGCTGGCGACAAGCTTCGTGCCGTCTTCGAGCGTGATGCGGAAGGCCGGCTTGATCACGCTCCAGTGCGCGAGCACCGTTGTCCTGGCATAAGTCCGATACCAGCCCTTGCGGACCGTTCCGTAGATGGCATCGCCCGCTTTCACTTCGGCAAGCGGCTTTGTCGTGCCGTCGGCCATCAGGATTGTCGTATCCCCGGCTAGGCAATAGACGCAGCCATGCTCACATCCGCGATAGGGATTAACGGATTGATCGAACGGAATATCGGGCGAGTCGTTCCTGGCGATGATCGAACGCGCGCGCTCGATGGTGACCGTGGTCTGCAAAGGCGCGGGCGCCTCGTCCTCGTGCGTCCAGCCGTCGTCGAACGCTTCGCGCTCGACGGACTCGAAGCGTCCCTGGATCTGCGAAAGCGCGCCGCGCAGGCGCCCGATCGGTTGCGGAGGGACCGGCACCTCGATACTGTATACATAAGCAGTAGCGGCCGCAATGGCTCGGGCCACTTCGCGCCTGCGCGCGGCGCGGCGCTTGTCCTACCTGCCGGCGTCGACGAGCTTCTCCTGGACGTGCTCCGTGCGGAACCAGTTCTGGATGGCGACGGCCTCCACTTCTTCCCAATCGACGAGTTTCGCGCGCCCATACCGGGCCTGGAGATAGTGCGCGAGCTCGTGCGCGAGGGAATCGTCGATCGTCCGTCCGACTCCGGCGTAGTAGCTCGCGTCGTCGATCAGGTAGATCTCGTTGGTGTTAGACACGAAGGCATTCGCGATTCTTTCCGGCCGAGTCCCCCATTGCGCTTGGACCGCGTCCTGGAAGCGGCCGAGCGGCGTGGCGCTCGCGAACCGGATCTCGGGCAGCGGGATTTCGGGTCGAAGGGTGATGTCCATGCGCCGCGCAACGACCATGAGCGTCGTCTTGGGATCGAAGCGCAGCTTCACCGGCTCGGCGGCCGCGACGTTCGCGGCGGGAGCGAGGGACACGGCGATCGTGAGCGCGGCGATCCAGCTTCCGGCGCGATTGCAGCGATCCGACATGGCGGCCTCCGTCGATCCCGGCTTCGCGCCACGCGCGATCGGCCCGGTGGGTTTCGATGGGGGTCATTGAATCGTCACGCACGCCGTGGGTCGCGAGACGGAAGTCCCGCTGCAGCAGGGGATGGGGGCGATTCGGCCCCAACGGGCCGGGACTGCAGTCCCGAAAGCCAGTGAAACGCGGGAACGCGTCCTACCTGAGGCGCGGAAGCGGGGCGGAAGCGAACCCGGCTTCGCGGGCGCGGACGATGGCCTGCGCGCGGGATTCGGCGCCGAGCTTGTC
>CAZAEG010000011.1:0-9601 GCA_964484035.1 uncultured Enterobacteriaceae bacterium
GCGGCCGCGTCTACCGCATCAAGTAGCCTTGAATGGGGACAGACCCCATTTAGAATGACGGCCGGGCCGGCTTAGCTCAGCTGGTAGAGCAGCGGTTTTGTAAACCGTTGGTCGGCGGTTCGACTCCGTCAGCCGGCACCAGTCGCCACCAGCACCCGCGTCGGAATATCAGCCGACTTTGCGCAGCTTCGTGGCATGCGCGCGCAACTGCAGCCGCATGCCGGTGACCCGGCGGTCGATGGCGACTCTGCGATCCACGCCCTGCCGCCCCTTGGCCTGCGGGAGCGCCGGTGGCTCGATGACGCCCAGCGCGACCAGCCGCAGCCACTCGGCCCGCGTCCTGAGCTCGCTGAGCCGCTTCGAGATCACGTCCACGTGCTCGAAGATCTCCTCGTGGCATCGGGATTTGGCGCGTTGCACGACGGCCGCGGTGCGCGCAATCAAAGTCTCGGCCTCGGCGAGCGCCTCGGCAAAATCGGCCAACTCTCGTGCATCCATCGTCGCCCCTCCAACACGGTTTCCCCTGCAATTTATGCGCTTTTTCGCGCCTCGGCGCAACGAAGTTCTGCTGGCCGGACGCTCGGATAATAACAAGCTATCTCGACGAGCGGTCTTGCGCCGGCACCACGTCCACCACGCCGGGCATTTTCGCCGGCAGGGGCAGCGGTTTCTCCGTCGCCTTGGCGCGCACGACGGGAGGCGGCAGCGCAAGGATGTGCTCCCGGGCTGCCTTCTGCCGCTCATAGGGTCGCAGTTCCTGCGGCAGGTCCTTCGCCACGCCCAGCAGCTGTTGCGCGGAAAGGTTCTCCAGGTGCTGCTGCTCGGCGAGCGGCGCGCCGTGCAGGCGCGCCGCGAACTCCGCGCTCTGCTGGTCGCGCTGCATGAGCGCGCGCTGCACATCCTGCTCCTGCGCGAAGGCGGGCAGGGCCGCAAGGAGCAGAAAGACCGCTTTCATGGTGCTGAGGCCGACTGGTCGCGGCGAAGTTCCCGCATGGGCTTCGCGTAGTATGAGGCCATGAGCGCAACAGCCCTCTCCGCGCTGTCCGCCGTAGAGGCGCGCGTCCTCGGCGTCCTGGCCGAGAAGCAACGCACGGTCCCCGACGCCTATCCGCTCACGCTCAACGCGCTGGTGGCCGGCTGCAACCAGAAGAGCAGCCGCGATCCGGTGATGGAGATCGGCGACGCGCAGGCCCAGGAGGCGCTCGACAGCCTCAGGGGCATGACGCTGGTCATCGAATCGAGCGGCGGGCGCGTGCCGCGCTACGAGCACAACCTCGAGCGCGTGCTGCAGATACCGGCGACTTCGGCGGCGCTGCTGGCGGTGCTGATGCTGCGCGGGCCGCAGACCGCGGGCGAGCTGCGCATCAGCTGCGACCGGCTGCACAAGTTCGCCGACATCTCCGCGGTGGAGGGTTTTCTGCGCGAGCTCGCGGCGCGCCCGGCCGGCCCGCTGGTGGTGGAGCTGCCGCGGCAGCCCGGCGCGCGGGAGAATCGCTGGGCCCACCTGCTGTGCGGCGCACCCGCCGCGGAGCCGCACGCGGTCCCGGCGGCGCCCGGCAAGGAGGACGGCGAGCTCGCCCAGCTGCGCTCCAGGGTCGACGCGCTGGAAGCAAGCGTGGCGGCGCTGAGCGCCCGGCTTGCCGCGCTGCACGCCGAGGGCAAGTGAAGTGCGCCGGCCGGCGTCATTGCCGCGCGAGGCACAGTTGCCGCAACCGGGCGCGCTCCTCCCCGCTCAAGCCCATGGGATCGAAGCGATAGCGCTGGTGCAGCCGCAGCGCCTCGTCGTGGCGCCCGGGCGCGACGCGCATCAGCCATGCCGATAGCGCCTCGCCCGATTCGCGCGGCGGCAGCGATCCCGCGAGTGCGTAGAACTCCGAGTCCTTGCCCGGATAGTCGCGCACGGCCGCCGCAAGATCCTTGCCGCCGCGCGTAACGCGCTTGCCGCGCAGCAGCCGCCAGGCGAGGATCGCCACCAGGGCTGCGAGCACCCCCCACCAGGCGTCGCTCGTCTCGAGCTCCTCGCGCTGGCTCCAGCGGTAGGACGCCCAGCGGAAGAAATCGAGCATCGCTTCCCACAGCGGCGCGAGGTGGCTCGATTCCTCGGCGAACCAGTCGGGCGGCGTGGGATCGAGGTCGATCCAGCGCCCGCCGACCCAGGCGCGCGTCCAGGCGTGCGCGTGGCGCGCGCGCACCACGTAGGCCTCTTCCAGCGCGCTGTATTCCATCACCGAGTAGCCCGTGGCGTAGCGCGTCGGCACGCCCGCGGCGCGCAGCAGGATCGCCGCGGCGGCGGCGAAGTACTCGCAATGGCCGCTCTTCGTGCGGGTCATGAAATCGGCGAGCGGCGTCACCCCCGGCGGCGGCGCGGACTCGCGCCAGAGCGAATACGAATAGCCCTGCAGGTGGCGCATGACGCGGCGCACGGCGTCGGCGGGCGCGAGGCCGGGAAGCCCGAGCTGCGCGGCGATGCGCGTGAACGCCGCGCGCTCGCCGTGCGGCAGCGCGCTGTCCTCGGGCAGCGGCGGCTCGTAGTGGCCGATGCGCCGGCCGAATTCGGCATCGAAGCGGATCCAGTCGCCCTCGACCGTGGCCTGCACGAGGCCGAGGCCGTTGCGCGTCAGCGCCGTCGCCGCGAGTCCGGTCAGGCGCGTCACGTCCGGGGGGAGGGCGAGCGCCGTGCGGCGGCGCTCCACGCGCTGCGCGAGGCCGATGCGCCCCAGGCGCGCGCCCTCGGCGAGGGTCCAGGCGGTGCCGCCTTCCTCGGCGTCGAGCTCGCTGTTCGGCGCGCGGCGCCCGATCCAGGTGGTGCCGATGTAGGCGTTGTAGCTCACGCGGTGCAGCAGGCGCTGGCGCATGACGTCGCGCGGCGCGCCATAGACCCGCGCGAGGATGGTGTCGCGCTGCTTCAGGCGCCCGAGCGTGCCGATGTCGGTCATGCTGCGCGAGAGGTCGGGACCGGCGCGCTGCAGGTGCCAGTCGACGATCAGCCCGCCGATCCAGGCCTGCAGATGCGACATGCCGACGTGGCCCGCGTAGCCGAGGCCCACGCCCGCGCCGAACAGGACCAGCCAGGCCGCGAGGCGCGCGTGGCGCGGCCGCGTGGCGAACAGCGCCCAGGCCGCGAGCAGCACCGCGCCCGCGTAGTAGGTCTGCGCCCCGGCGTTGCCGACGCCCGCGGCGAGCACGCACAGCACCACGAACACGCCGCCGGTATCCACCATCGGCACCTGCAGCTCGGGATGGCGCTGCTTTTGCCGGCGCATGTAGTGAAACAGCGCCGTGAGCGGAATGCGGTCGCCTTCGCCCAGGCGCTGCGCGAGCAGGATCGGGGCGAGCACCGCCGGCAGCCAGCGGAAGGAGCCGATCACGCCGTGCGCCACGCCGCGGTCGAGGGCGAGCAGCACCGCGAGCCCCACGAAGAACACGGTGCACAGGTCCGCGATGCGCGCGTAGTCGGCCGCATCGAGCGCGAAGCGCAGCCGCAGCCAGCGCGGCGCTTCCAGCGCAGCCGCGAGCGGCGCGGCGACGAGCAGGTTGTCGCCGTGCCAGCCCCAGAACAGCAGCGCCGCGCCGGCGATGAGCGGCGGCAGGCTCACCGCAGCACCCGGCGCTCGAGTCCCGCGAGCGCCGCCTCCACGGCGCCGGGATGCACGGCCGTCAGCCAGGGCGGCGCATCGCGCGGCGCCGCCTCGCGCGCGCAGGCGAGGATCGCGCGCACCTCGATGCCGCTCGCCGCCAGCGTCTCGGCGAGCCGCCGGCGCGCCTCGTCCCAGGACACCAGCACGAGGATGCAGCTCGCGAGCTGCGCGCGCGCCTCGAGCACGGCGCGCGCGAGCGCCGCGAACCCCTGCGGCGCGCTCGGGCCCACGCCGGCGAGCACTTCCAGCATGTGCTCGGCGTGCAGCTGCCCGCGCCCGGCGACGAAGTGGCGCACCTCGCCGCCCACGAACAGCAGATCGAGCAGGCACTCCTGCGTGTCGATGGTGGTGACGAAGGACGCCGCCACCGCCACCGCATCCTCGAACGCGGCGTCCTCGCCGCGGCGGGTGCCGGTGTCGAGCACCAGCGCGTGGCGCTCGAAGAACTCGTCCTGGAACTCCTTGACGATCGGCCGGCCGGTGCGCGCGAAGCTCTTCCAGTGGATGTGCTGCAGCGGGTCGCCGGGGCGGTACTCGCGCAGCGCGAGGAACTCCTCCGAGTCGCCCACCGAGCTGGCGAGCGCAACGCCGCCGGGCTGGTGCTTGCGCCGCCCGGGCAGCGCGAGGTGCGGCAGGCGCAAGCGCCGCGGCAGCGCAACGATGCGCGCGGCGAGCGGCAGCTGCGCCAGGCCCCTGACCAGCCCGAGCGGGTCGGTGCGCCCGAGCGCGAGCCCGGCGAGCTCGATGCGGCCGCGGCGGCGCGGCGTGAGGCTGAGGCGCAGCGTGCGCCGCGCGCCTGGCGCGAGCGCGGGAAGCGCGCTTTCCTGCGGCGGCAGCGGCGTGCGCCGCTCGATCAGCCAGCGCCAGCGGAAGTAGCCGACGTTGCGATCGAACCAGTTGCGCCGCTCCTCGCCCGGCTCGCGCGCGCGGCGCCACTCGTCGTAGCGCGGGCGCGGATCCGCCAGCCGCTCGCGCAGCGTCGCGCCTTCGAGCGCACGCGCGCCGCGGTTCTCCACGGCGACGACGTAGCTGAAGGGCTCGCCGGCGGTGGCGTAGCGCGGCAGCTCGCGGCTCACCGCCACGCGCGCGCGAAACAACAGGCTCGCGCCCCAGGCGAGGGCGAGAAGCGCGCCGAGGAGCGTCGCCGCCTGGTAGGTCGTGTTCTGCGTGGTGTCGAGGCCCGCCGCGCCCGCGGCCCCCGCGGCGCCGAGCGCGAGCCAGCCGGCCGCGGTGAGCCGCTCGCGCAGCGCATGATCGAGCGCGCTGGCGAGGCGCAGCGCGATGTAGATCGCTCGCCTCAAGCCGGGACTTTCACCTCGCGCAGCAGCTCGCCCACGAGGGAGGCGGCCGAGACGCCGGCGAAGCGCGCCTGCGGGTCGAGCACCATGCGGTGCGCGAGCGTCGCCACGGCGAGCTCCTGCACGTGCTCGGGGCGCACGAACGCCTCGCCGTCGAACAGCGCGAGCGCCTTGGCCGTCTGCGCGAGCGCGATGGAGGCGCGCGGACCGCAGCCCAGGAGCACCTGCGGCGCGGCGCGCGTGCGCCGCACGAGCTCGACCACGTAGTGCTTGAGCTCCTCGGCGACGCGCACGCGGCGCACGGCGTCCTTCAGCGCCAGCACCTCGGCGTGCGTGGCCACCGGGCCGATGCCCTCCAGGGGGTGGCGCAGGTCCTGCGCCGTGAGCACCGCGACCTCGGTGTCGGCGTCGACGTAGCCGAGCGCGAGGCACAGCGCGAAGCGGTCCATCTGCGCCTCGGGCAGCGGATAGGTGCCGCGGAACTCCACCGGGTTCTGCGTCGCGACGACGAAGAACAGCGGGTCCATGGCGTGCGTGCGGCCTTCCACCGACACCTGGCCCTCGGCCATCACCTCGAGGAGCGCCGATTGCGTGCGGGGGCTCGCGCGGTTGATCTCGTCGGCGAGCAGGATCGAGGTGAAGACGGGCCCCTCGCGGAAATCGAACGTCTGGTCGCGCTGGTTGAACACCGACACGCCGAGGATGTCCGAGGGCAGGAGGTCCGGCGTGAACTGCACGCGCGAGAACTTCGCGCCGATCGAGGCGGCGAGCGCCTTGGCCAGCGTGGTCTTGCCGGTGCCGGGAAAATCGTCCACCAGCACGTGGCCGCCGGCGGCGAACGCGGCGAGCAGCTTTCTGACCTGCGCGTGCTGGCCGCGCATCACCGCCTCGATGTTGGCGGCGATGCGCTGGAAGAGCCGCTGCGCGTCCGCCGCCTGCACGCTAGAACTTCTCGCTGGCGGGCCGCAGGTCGGCTTCGAAGGTCCAGGCCGAGCGCGGCTGCGCGTGGATCTGGTAGTAGAGCTCGGCGATGGCGCCGGTGTCGAGCAGGGCGTGCGCGCCGAGATCCTTGACGCGCTCGGCGAAGCGGCTCCGCACCGCCGCCGTGTCGATCATGCCGTCGATGACGACGTGCGCGACGTGCAGGCCCTTCGGCCCGAGCTCGCGCGCCATCGACTGCGCCACCGCGCGCAGCCCGTTCTTCGCCGCGGCGAACGCGGCGAAGTGCGCGGAGCCGCGGATCGAGGCGGTGGCGCCGGTGAAAAGGATCGTGCCCTTGCCGCGCGGCGTCATGCGCCGCGCCGCCTCGCGCCCGAACAGGAACCCCGCGTAGCAGCCCAGGCGCCAGATCTTCTCGAACATGTCGGCGGGCGTGTCGTGGATCGAGGCGCGGAAATTGGCGCCGGCGTTGAACGCCGCGACCTCGACCGGCCCGTGAGCGGACTCGATCGCGTCGAACAGCGCGATCACCTCCTGCTCCTCGCGCAGGTCGGTGGGCGCGGCGAAGGCCTTGCCGCCCGCCTTCTGCAGCTCGCCCGCCAGGCGCGCGAGGCGCTCGGCGCTCCGGGCGGCGAGGGCGACGTTGAAGCCGCCCTGGGCGAAGCGCCGGGCGAGTGCGAAACCCAGGCCCTCGCCCACGCCGGCGACCACTGCGACGGGGGGCTTGTCCATGAGGCCGATGTTAGCCCACGCGGCGCTCGCCGTAGGCGGCGAGCGCCGCGCCGCCCGCGACCAGCACGCAGCCCGCGCCGATGTGCCAGGTCGGCGCCGCGTCGCCTGCGGCGACGAGGAACGCCGTCGAGAGCACCGGCGCCGCGTAGGAGAGCGCGCCGAGGAGCGCGATGCGCCCGTGCTTGGTGCCGTGATCCCACAGAAAGAACGCCGCGCCCACCGGGCCTGCGCCGAGCAGCAGGATCGAGAGCCACTCGCGGTCCGAGGGCAGAGCGAAGGTCTCGAAGTAAAGGTGCGCGGGCGCGGCGGCGAGCGCCACCAGCGCGCAGGCGAGCGCGACGAGCTCGGTGGGCGCACCGGCGTGGCGCCGGTTGGCGACCGAGTAGCCCGACCAGATGAAGGCGCAGGCGAGCGCCGCGCCGTAGCCGGCGAGAAAGCGCGGCGAGGCGGCGAGCGTGCCGCGCGCGGCAATGACGAGCGCGGCGCCCGCGAGGCCGAGCGCGGCGCCGAGGAAATGCCAGCGCGTGACGCGCGTGCCGCCCGCCGCCGCCGCGAACGCCACGATGAGGAGCGGCCACAGGTAGGCGATGAGGCTCGCGTCCACGACCGGCGCGTTGGCCAGCGCCACGAAGTAGAGGAAGTGGTAGCCGCCGAGCGCCGCGGTCGTGAGGAGCAGGGCGCCGGGATGGCGCCGCGCCGCGACGAGCACGTTGACGCGCCGCGCGAGCGCGTAGGCGAGGCCGAGGACGCTCGCCACGCCGAAGGTGAGGAACACGAGCTGCAGCGGCGGGATGCGCGTCGCGCCCGCGGTGAGCAGCGCCAGCGTCGACCAGAGCAGCACCGCGGCGCCGCCCGCGAGCGTGGCCGCGTTCATCTAGAGGGTCGCGGCGAGCTCCGCGCCCTCGAGCATGGCGCGCTTCGCGTCGAGCTCGGCGGCGAGCTTCGCCCCGCCGATCACGTGCCGCGCGGCGAGCGGGCGCAGCGGCTCCTGGCCGGCGCAGAGCACGATGGTGTCGGCGGCGACGACCTGCTCCCGGCCGTCGAGCGCGATGTGCAGGCCGGCGTCGTCGATGCGCCGGTACTCGACGCCCTTCAGCAGGGCGACGCCGTTACGCGCGAGCTCGGCGCGGTGCACCCAGCCGGTGGTGCGCCCGAGCGTCGCGCCGAAGGGGCCCGCGGAGCGTTTCATCATGGTGATGCGGTGCGCGGGGTGCGCGCGCGGCGGGCCGTTCGGGTCGAGGCCGCCCGCGGCGGCGCGGTCGCGCACGATGCCCCAGTGCCGCGCGAACGCCTCGGGCTCGAGCGTGGCGCGCTCGTTGCGCTCGAGAAGATAGAGCGCGACGTCGAAGCCGATGCCGCCCGCGCCGATGATCGCCACATTCTTTCCCGGTTGCACGCGGCCCGAAAGCAGATCCACGTAGCCGACCACGCTGGGGTGATCGATGCCGGGGATGGCGGGCCGGCGCGGCTCGATGCCCGTGGCGAGGATCACCTCGTCGAAGCCGGCGAGCTCGGCCTCGCCCGGCGCGTGGTTGAGCACGATGCTCGCGCCGGCGCGGCGCAGCCGCTCGGCGTAGTAGGCGACCGATTCGGCGAACTCCTGCTTGCCGGGGATGCGCCTGGCGAGGTTGAACTGGCCGCCGAGCTCGGCGGCTTTCTCGAACAGCGTCACTTCATGGCCGCGCTCGGCGGCGACCGCCGCGCACGAGAGGCCCGCCGGCCCGCCGCCCACCACGGCGATGCGCTTCGAGCTCTTCGCCGGCGTGAACACGAGCTGCGTTTCGCGGCCGGCGCGCGGGTTGACGACGCAGCTCGCCGGCTGGCCGATGAAGTAGTGATCCAGGCACGCCTGGTTGCAGGCGATGCAGATGTTGATGCCGGCGCGGTCCCCGGCTTTCGCCTTGGCGGCGAAGGCCTCGTCGGCGAGGAAGGCGCGCGCGAGCGACACCATGTCGGCGTCGCCGCGCGCGAGGATCGCCTCGGCGATCTCGGGCGCGTTGATGCGGTTGGAGGCGATCACGGGGATCTTCACCGCGTCCTTGAGATTGCGCGTCGCCCAGGCGAAGCCGCCGCGCGGCACGGCCTGCGCGATCGTCGGAATGCGCGCTTCGTGCCAGCCGATGCCGGCGTTGAGGAGCGTGGCGCCGGCCTTCTCGATCGCCTTCGCCAACGTGGCGATCTCGGCGGCCGAGAGGCCGCCCTCGACGAGCTCGAGCGCGGAGATGCGGTAGAGGATGATGAAGTCCTCGCCCGCGGCGACGCGGCTCGCGCGCACCACCTCCGCGGGAAAGCGCATGCGGCGCTCGAGGCTGCCGCCCCAGTCATCGGTGCGCCGATTGACGCGCGGCGCGAGGAACTGGGACATGAGGTAGCCCTCCGCGCCCATCACCTCGATGCCGTCGTAGCCCGCTTCGCGCGCGAGCGCCGCGCTCGCGGCGAAAGCGGCGATCGTCTGCTCGATCTCCGCGGCGCTCATCTCGCGCGGCGCGTTGGGATTGATGCCCGACTTCACCGCCGAGGGCGCGACGATGTTCTTGTGATAGCCGTAGCGCCCCGAGTGCAGCACCTGCAGCGCGATGCGCCCGCCCGCCGCGTGCACGGCGCGCGGGATGAACTTGTGGCGCTCGGCGTCCGCCTTCGTGCTCACCTGCGCGCGGTGCGGGCCGAGCTCGCCGGCGTCGTTCGGCGAAAACCCGCCGGTGACGATGAGCGCCGCGCCGCCCTTCGCCCGCTCGGCGTAGAACGCCGCCAGGCGCTCCATGCCGTCGGGGCGCGCCTCGAGCCCGGTATGCATCGAGCCCATGAGAATCCGGTTCGGCAGCGTGACAAAGCCGAGGTTGAGGGGCTGAAAAAGGTGCGAGTACATTAAGGTGACAGTCACCATTTTTCACCATTTTTCTCATTTGCGATCCGTTCGCAAATGAGAAAAATGGTGACTGTTACCAATTCTAGCTGCGAGTCACCAGCACCGTTCCGCCCAGGATCAGGACGCCG
>CAZAEG010000012.1:0-2503 GCA_964484035.1 uncultured Enterobacteriaceae bacterium
GAAGAAGGGCCTGTTCGCCTACGCCGGCCGCACCAACCAGGGCGACGCCAAGTTCTCGAGCGGCGAGTGCGCGATGGCCACGCTGAGCGCCAGTGCGCTGGCCGGGATCATCAAGTCGAACAAGACGGACTGGGCCATAAGCTTTCTTCCCTATCACGACGACGTAAAGGGCGCGCCGCAGAATTCGATCATCGGCGGCGCTTCGCTCTGGGTCATGGGCAAGAAGAAGCCCGCGGAGTATCGGGGCGTGGCGAAGTTCCTGTCGTTCCTGTCGCAGCCGGAGATCCAGATGGAGTGGCACGTCGGCACCGGGTACGTGCCGATCACCCTGGCGGCCTACGAGCTGACGCGCCAGTCCGGGTTCTATGACAAGAATCCGGGCCGCGACCTGGCCGTCAAGCAACTCACCCTACACACGCCGACCGCGAACTCCAAGGGCCTGCGCTTCGGCAATTTCGTGCAGGGACGCGAGGTGATCGAGGAGGAGATGGAAGCCGTGTTCGCCGGCAAGAAGGACGCCAAGACGGCGATGAACGACGCGGTGAAGCGCGGCAACGTCATACTGCGCAAGTTTCAGTCGACAGTCAGATAGGCGGCTAGACCGCGGCACGGTCGGCGCCGGGCGGAATGGAAAAGCGCGTCGTCTTCCGCTCGGCGTGGCTGCCGTACGTCCTGTTGGCGCCGCAGCTCGCCATCACGGCGGTATTCTTCTTCTGGCCCGCGTCGCAGGCAGTGTGGTACTCGTTCCAGCTGCAAGACGCATTCGGCATCGCCAGCGAGTTCGTCGGCCTGGAGAACTTCAAGGCGTTGTTCCGCGATCCGCACTACCTGCAGTCGTTCAAGACGACGGCGATCTTCAGCCTGGCGGTGGCGGCGAGCGGCATCGCGATCTCGCTCCTGCTCGCCACCATGGCCGACCGCGTCATCCGCGGCGCGCTCGCCTACAAGACGGTGCTCATCTGGCCGTACGCGGTGGCGCCCGCGGTGGCAGGCGTGCTGTGGGCGTTCCTGTTCGCGCCCTCCATCGGCATCATCACCTACGTGCTCAAGGGCATGGGCGTCGACTGGAACTGGATCATCCAGGGCGACCAGGCGATGCTGCTGGTGATCATCGCTTCGGTGTGGAAGCAGCTCAGCTACAACTTCCTGTTCTTCCTCGCCGGGCTGCAGTCGATCCCGAAATCCCTCATCGAAGCGGCGGCGATCGACGGCGCCGGGCCGGCGCGCCGCTTCTGGACGATCGTCATCCCGCTGCTGTCTCCGGTGACGTTCTTCCTGCTGGTGGTGAACATCGTCTACGCCTTCTTCGAGACTTTCGGCGTGATTGACGCCACCACCCAGGGCGGACCCGCCGGGGCGACACAGATCCTGGTGTACAAGGTTTACTACGACGGGGTGAAGGCCGCGGACATCGGCGGCTCCTCGGCGCAGTCGGTGATCCTGATGTTCATCGTCATCACGCTTACTGCAATTCAGTTCCGCTTCATCGAAAGAAAAGTACAGTACTGATGGAGACGCGATGGTAGAGAAGCGGCCGCTGCTGGACTTTGTCGCGCACGCCATCCTCGTCCTTGGTGCAATTGTCGTTGCGTTCCCGATCTATGTGACATTCGTCGCATCGACGCGCACCTTCGAGGAGATCATGCAGGTGCCGATGCCGCTGCTGCCTGGCGAGCACTTCCTGGAGAATTACGCCCAGGTGCTGTTCGCCGGCACCACCACCGGTTCGCGCGCGGCGGTGTGGAGCATGCTGATGAACAGCACGATCATGGCGCTCATCGTGCCGCTGGGCAAGATCTCGATTTCGATACTGTCGTCATTCGCCATCGTCTATTTCCGTTTCCCGCTGCGCAACTTCTTCTTCTGGATGATCTTCGTCACGCTGATGCTGCCGGTCGAGGTGCGCATCATTCCGACGTTTCAGGTGATTGCCAATCTCGGCATGCTGAATACCTTCGCCGGGCTGACGCTGCCGCTCATCGCCTCGGCGACGGCGACGTTCCTCTTCCGGCAATTTTTCATGACCATCCCGGACGAGCTCGCGGAAGCAGCGCGCATGGACGGCGCGGGGCCGATGCGCTTCTTCTGGGACGTGGTGCGGCCCCTCTCGAAGACCACCATGGCGGCGTTGTTCGTCATCCAGTTCATCTACGGCTGGAACCAGTACCTGTGGCCGCTGCTGATCACCAGCGACGAATCGATGTACACGGTGGTGATCGGCATCAAGCGCATGATCGTCGGCGGCGACGCCGCCAACGAGTGGAACCTGATCATGGCCACGGCCATGCTCGCCATGCTGCCGCCCGCGCTTGTGGTTCTGCTGATGCAGAGATGGTTTGTGAAGGGCCTGGTGGAGACCGAGAAATAATGGCGGCCGTCTCGATCCGGAACGTATTCAAGTCCTTCGGGCCCGTGAAGGTGATCCAGGGCATCTCCATGGACATCAAGGACGGCGAGTTCGTGGTGATGGTGGGTCCCTCCGGCTGCGGCAAGTCGACGCTGC
>CAZAEG010000013.1:0-6387 GCA_964484035.1 uncultured Enterobacteriaceae bacterium
GGCTGGGGCACCGAGACCTACCAGATCCCGACGCCGTTCGTCGAAGACGTCTGGCGCGCAGGCGGCGTGGTGCTGCCGGTGCAGCAGCTCATGGTGATCGCGATGACCGCGGGTCTGTGCGCGGCGCTGTACTTCTTCTTCCGCTACTCGCGCCTGGGCGTCGCCATGCAGGCGACCTCGCAGAACCAGCTCGCGGCCTACTACATGGGTATCCCGGTGCGGCGCGTGAACATGATGATCTGGGGCCTGTCCGCGGGCGTGGCGGCTTTCGCCGGGATCCTGCTCGCCCCGGCCACCTTCGTGCACTCCAACATGGGCTTCATCGGCCTGAAGGCCTTTCCGGCGGCCGTGGTCGGGGGCTTCGGCAGCGTCCCCGGCGCGATCGTCGGCGGGCTCATCATCGGCGTGGTCGAGGCGCTCGCCGGCTTCTACCTGCCGGAAGGCTTCAAGGACGTGGCCGCCTACGTCGTCGTGCTGCTGGTGCTGATGGTGCGGCCCTCGGGCATCTTCGGCGAGACCGCGAGAAAAAAGGTCTGATGCGCTTTCTCTTCAAGACGGACTACGACCAGGACCTGCGCCTGTTCAAGCACGGCGGACAGGCGTTCTGGTACGGCGTGCTCGCCGTGGTGCTGCTGGCCGCGCCCTGGTGGGCGGATGCGTACATGATGTCGCAGCTGCACTTCATCTGCATCTACTCGATCGTCGGCTTCGGCCTCATGCTGCTGACCGGCTTCACCGGCCAGATTTCGCTCGGCCACGCGGCTTTCCTCGCGGTCGGGGCCTACACCGAGGCCCTGCTGCAGGCGGCCGGCGTGCCGTTCCTCGTTTCCATCTCCTGCGCCGCGCTATTCGCCGCGCTGGCCGGATTGATCGTAGGACTGCCTGCGCTGCGCCTGAAGGGAATCTACCTCGCCATCGCCACGCTCGCCTTCAACGTCATCGTCGAGGAAATCATCGCCCGCTGGCACGGGCTCACCGGCGGCAACGAAGGCAAGCACCTGAAGCCGGTGCAGCTGCTGGGCTGGGAACTCAAGTCGGACGCCGAATTCTATTACCTGTGCCTTGCGCTCACGGTGCTGTGCTGCCTCGGCTGCGTCAACCTGCTGCGCTCGCCCACCGGCCGCGCTTTCGTCGCCATCCGCGATTCGGAGATCTCGGCCTCCTGCCTGGGCGTCAATCTCGCGAAATACAAGACTCTGTCGTTCGCCATCTCGGCGGCGCTCACCGGCGTCGGCGGCGCGCTCTATGCGCACAAGCTCGCCTTCATCTCCCCCGAGCAGTTCACGCTGTTCGCCTCGATCGAGCTGATCACCATCGTGATCCTCGGCGGCATCGGTTTCCTGCACGGCGCGGTGCTGGGCGCGGCGTTCATCATCGTGCTGCCGCAGGTGCTGTCCATCGCCAAGGACTGGCTGCCCGAGGGCGCGGCGCCCTCCGGCCTGCAGGCCGTGGCGTTCGGCCTGATCCTGATCCTGTTCATCATCTTCGAGCCGCTCGGCCTGTACGGGCGCTGGCTCAAGATCCGTACCTGGTTCGAGCTGTTCCCCTTCTACCGCAGGGGCATGTTCCGGCGCCAGAAGACCTACATGAAGTCGGAGCGCCTGCGATGAGGTTCTTCGGCGTGGAGAACCTCGGCATCCAATTCGGCGGCGTGGTCGCCGTGGACAACGTCAGCTTCGACATGCGGCGCGGCGAGGTGTACACGATCATCGGGCCGAACGGCGCCGGCAAGACCACGATCTTCAACCTCATCGGCCTGCTCTACCCGGCGACCTCGGGGCGCATCGTGTTCCAGGACCGCGACCTGACCGGCTTGAAGCCGCACCGGGTGGCGGAGCTGGGTATCGCGCGCACTTTCCAGAACATCGAGCTGTTCGAGCACGCCACCGTGCTGCAGAACCTGCTCATCGGCCGCCATCGGCACCGCAAGGCCGGCCTGTGGCAGGAGCTCATCTTCAGCCCCGCGGTGCGCGGCGCCGAGCGCGCGGCGCGCGAGGCGGTGGAGAAGGTGATCGATTTTCTCGATCTGCAGCACTACCGCGACACCCTGGTGGCGGGACTGCCCTACGGGGTGAGGAAGGTGATCGAGCTCGGGCGAGCGCTCGCCACCGAGCCGCGGCTGCTGCTGCTGGACGAGCCCTCCTCGGGACTGAACCCCGAGGAGACCAACGACATGGCCTTCTGGATCGAGGACATCAAGAAGGGCCTGGGCATCACGGTGCTGATGGTCGAGCACGATATGAGCCTGGTGCAGCGCGTCTCGGACAGGGTGCTGGCGCTGAACGAGGGGTGCGCCATCGCCGAGGGCACCCCGCAGGAAGTGCAGTCCCACCCCGCCGTGATCGAGGCCTACCTGGGGAGCAAGGAGCCGGCGTGACTGCGTCCGTTCTGGAACTGCTCAACGTCGAATCGAGCTACGGTCCGGTGCAGGCGCTGCGCGGCGTGACCCTGTCGGTGCCGGAGGGCAAGATCGTCACCGTGCTCGGCGCCAACGGCGCGGGCAAGAGCACGATCCTGAAGACCATCTCCGGCATCATCGATCCCTCCAAAGGCCAGGTGAAGCTGCGCGGGCGGGAAATCCAGGGCTGGTCCCCGGACCGCATCGTGCGCGCGGGCGTGGTGCACGTGCCCGAGGGGCGCGAGGTGTTCCCGCTCCTTTCGGTCGAGGACAACTTGAGGATGGGTGCCTACACGCGGCGCGATGCGGACCGGGTGGCGCAGGACCTGCATACCGTATTCGCCTACTTCCCGATCCTGAGGGAGCGCTCGAAGCAGGAGGCGGGCCAGCTCTCCGGCGGGCAGCAGCAGATGCTCGCCATCGGGCGGGCGCTGCTGTCGCGCCCCGCGGTGATACTGATGGACGAGCCGAGCCTGGGCCTGTCGCCCTTGCTCACGCAGGAGATCTTCCGCATCATCACGCGCATCAACCGCGAGCGCGGCACCACCATCCTGCTCGTGGAGCAGAATGCGCACATGGCGCTGGCGGTGGCCGAGTTCGGCTACGTGCTCGAGGTCGGACGCATCGTGATGGAGGATAGCTGCGCCAACCTGGCAAAGAAGGAAGACATTCAGGAGTTCTACCTCGGCGTGCAGGCGGCCGGGGTGCGCGGGCAGCGCCGCTGGAAGAGGAAGAAGCAGTGGAGATAGGGGCATGAGGGCGATCGAGCACGGCAGCGTGGCGCGCATGTTCTGGCATGGCGTGGGCGAGCGCGGGCCGCGCACCATCCTGCGCCAGAAGAAGCTCGGCGTCTGGCGCGCCATGACCTGGGCGGAGCTCGGGCGCGCGGCGCGCGAGGTCGGCATGGGGCTCGCGGCGCTCGGCCTGGAGCCGGGGCAGGTGGCCTCCATCCAGTCGAACACCAGCCGCGAGTGGCTCTTTGCCGACCTCGGCATTCTGGGCGCGAGCGGCGTGGCCAACGGCATCTACCCGACCGACGCGTCGGCGCAGGTCGAGTACCTGCTGGCGGATTCCGGCTCGGTCTACGTCTTCGTCGAGGACGAGGAGCAGCTCGACAAGGTACTCGAGGTGCGCGAGCGCCTGCCGCTTCTGCGCAAGATCATCGTCTTCGACATGGAAGGTCTGCGCGACTTCGACGACGTGCAGGTGATCTCGCTCGAGGTGCTGCGCGAGCTGGGCGCGGACTACGACGCGAAACACGAGGCAGCATGGGTCGGGCGCCTCGCGTCGCGCGGACCCGAGGACCTCGCCATCCTCGTCTACACCTCCGGCACTACGGGCAAGCCCAAGGGCGCGATGATCTCGCATCGCAACATCCTCGCTACGCTCGACGGCTACCAGGACTCGTTCCCGCAGGGTCCGCGAGACGAGCGCATGGCGTTCCTGCCGCTTTGCCACATCGCCGAGCGGCTGGGCGGCGAGTACCACGCGCTGCATTCCGGCTCGGTGCTCAATTTCGTGGAGAACCCCGAGACGGTGCCGGAGAACGTGCGCGAGATCGCGCCCACCGTGTTCACCGCGGTGCCGCGCGTGTGGGAGAAGCTCTACTCCGGGGTGCAACTCCGCCTGAAGGAGGCGGGCCGCCTGCAGCAGTGGGCCTACGGCATCGCGATCGGCACCGGCCACCGGGTCGCAGCGCTCAAGGTGGCACGCAAGCCGGTCCCCTTCGGCCTGCGTTGCGCCTTCCGGCTGGCGCGGCTTCTTGTGCTGAACAATGTGAGGAAGGTGATCGGGGTGCACCGCGCCAAGGCATGCATCACGGGCGCCGCGCCGATCTCGCCCGACCTCGTGCGCTGGTACATGGCGCTGGGCGTGGACATGTACGAAGTGTGGGGGCAGACGGAGTCCTGCGGCGCCATCACGGCCAACCCCGAGGGAAGAGTGAAGCCGGGCTCGATCGGCCCGCGCATGCGCCACGCCGAAGTGAGGCTGTCGCCGGAGGGAGAGCTGCTGGCGCGTGGCGACTCGGTGTTCATGGGCTACCTCAACCAGCCGGCGAAGACCGCCGAGACGCTGAAGGATGGATGGCTGCACACGGGCGACGTGGGCAAGGTGGACGAAGAGGGTTTCTTCTACATCACCGACCGCATGAAGGACATCATCATCACCGCGGGGGGCAAGAACATCACCCCTTCCGAATTCGAGAACCAGCTCAAGTTCTCCCCGTACATCACCGATGCCGTGGTGATCGGCGACAGGCGCCCCTACCTCGTGGGGCTGGTCATGGTGGACCACGAAAACGTCGAGAGCTACGCGCAGGAGCACGCCATCCCCTTCACCAACTACGCGAGCCTGTGCCGCCGGCCCGAGATCGTCGGCCTGATCCAAGGCGAGATCGACAAGGTGAACAAGGCCTTCGCGCGGGTCGAGCAGGTGAAGAAGTTCCGCCTGCTGGAGACCAAGCTCGGGGCCGAGGACGAGGAACTGACCCCGACCATGAAACTGAAGCGCAAGCTCGTCAACGAGAAGTACAAGGACCTGATCGAGTCCATGTACTCCGGGCAGGCGGTGGCGTGATATAAATCCGGCTACGAGGAGGAACCCCCCATGAGGCGCATCATCGGCATGGCCGCCGCCCTGTTCGCGGGCGCCGCGCTCGCCCAGGTCCAGGGCGTGAGCAAGAACGAAATCGTGATCGGCACCGCGCAGGACCTGTCGGGCCCGATCGTCGCGCTGTCCAAGCCCGCCGTGAACGGCATGCAGATGCGCGTGGACGAGATCAACGCGCAGGGCGGCATTCACGGCAGGAAGATCCGGTTGGTGGTGGAAGACCACGGCTACGACCCGAAGAAGGCCGTGCTCGCGGCGCAGAAACTGATCCAGCGCGACAAGATCTTCGCGGCGCTGGGCTCGATCGGCACGCCCACGGCGATGGCGGCGATGCCGCTCTACCTGGACAGCAACGTCGCGCACCTGTTCCCGCTCACCGGGGCGCGGCAGATGTACGAGCCCCTGCACAGGCTGAAGTACTCGAACTCGGCACCGTACTACTTCCAGATGCGCGCTGCCCTCAAGCGTCTCATCAAGGAGAAGGGCCTGAAGTCCGCCTGCGCGATCTACCAGGACGACGACTTCGGCCTGGAAGTGAAGGAGGGCGGCGAGGCGGCGCTCAAGGAGCTCGGCATGAAGTACGCCGAGGTCACCACCTACAAGCGCGGCACCACCGATTTCTCGTCGCAGGTGCAGAAGATGCGCGGCGCGGGCTGCGACGTCGTGGTCATGGGCACCATCATCCGCGAGACCATCGGCACCATCGGCACCGCGCGCAAACTCGGCTGGAACCCGGAGTTCATCGGCACCACGGCCTCCTACTTCGACATCATCCACAAGCTGGGCGGGCCGGCCATGAACGGCTTTTATTCCGGCTGCCTGACGAACTATCCCTACGCGGACGATCCGTCGTCGCACGTGCGGGGCTGGTTCGAGCTCTACAAGGAGAAATTCAAGCAGGACCCGACCATTCTGTCGCAGTACGGCTATCAGCTGGTCAGCCTGTTCGCGGTCGGGGTCGAGAAGGCCGGGCCCAAGCTCACGCCCGACACGCTCGCCAAGGCCTTCGACGGCCTGGTGTTCCCGCGCGACATGTTCGGTGCGGACCAGCAGAGCTTCTCGCCCACCAAGCACCTGGGCTCGAACCGCGCCAAGCTGTGCCAGATCCAGAACGGCCGGTGGGTGAGCGTCACGGACTACATCACCGAGTAGGCGGGGTACTCTGACGCGCGCCGCGTCCTGGCCGCGGGAGGCAGCGGCGCGCATCCGCACGCTGTGGGTCCTGAAGATGCTGTCGGCCGCCGGCGGCATCGCGGTCTTCTTCTACGCGTACTTCTGGGCCATGCGCCACCCGCTCGGCGCGGTGACGGTGATGCCGGTGACCTGGCTCGACGAGCTGGTCGGCTTCCAGCCGCTGTCGTTTCCGCTGTACGTGTTCC
>CAZAEG010000014.1:0-2711 GCA_964484035.1 uncultured Enterobacteriaceae bacterium
GCCGCGCGAGGCGGCGGTGGAGCTGAAGCCGGTGCTCTTTGAAGACATGCGCCGCGCGGACTCGCTTCCCGTCGGCGCGGCGCGGCGCGCAAAACATAGCCAGGCGCCGGTTTATTCCATCACGCAGTTTGCAGAGCTTCGAATCGCGCATGACGCGCGCGCCCGATTTACCGCAGCGCGCTTTGACGATAAGCTCGGCCGCGGAATCCATTCGAGAGGAGGCTATTCATGCACACCGCGATGCGAGGCAAGCCGTTGCTTGTGGCGAGTTTGCTGGCCCTGGGCGGCTGCGCCATGCTGCAGTCGGATGCTGACAAGGGAATGTCTTTCTTCATCACCAGCGCCGGCCCGGGCAACGGCGGTGACCTCGGCGGGCTCGAGGGCGCCGACAAGCACTGCCAGTCGCTCGCCGCCGCGGCGGGCGCGGGCAATCGCACCTGGCGCGCCTATCTGAGCACGCAGGGCTCGGCCTTGAACGACCCGAAGGTCGTGCATGCGCGCGACCGCATCGGCGCCGGCCCCTGGTACAACGCCAAGGGCGCCCGCATCGCAAGGAACGTCGAGGATCTGCACTCGGCCAGAAACAACCTGACCAAGCAGACGGCGCTGGACGAGAAGGGGCAATTGGTCAACGGCCGCACCGAGAAGCCCAACAAGCACGACATCCTCACCGGCTCGCGGCCCGACGGCACGGCCTTTGCGGGCGCATTTTTCCCCGACATGACCTGCGGCAACTGGACCAAGAGCGGCCCCGAGGGCTCGGCGATGACCGGGCACCACGACCGCGCCGGTCCCATCGACCACGCCTGGGCGACGTCCTGGAACATGGCGCACCCGACGGTCGGCTGCACCCAGGACCTGATCCGCAAAACCGGCGGCGACGGGCTGTTGTACTGCTTCGCGGCGAAATAGCCCCTAGGAGTACTTGCGGGTGTCGTCGATGACCTTGCCGTCGTTCGGCAGGGTCCCCGGCGACACCAGCTCGACCTCGCCGCGCAGCTTGGTGACGTCGCGGATCGACGCGACGATCGCCTCGGCGAGCCCGCCGGGCCGTTCCTTCACTTCGCACTTCAGGACCATGCGGTCGTTGCCCGTCTCGCCTTCGACGACCAGGCGCGCCTTGAGGATCTCCGCGTGCCGGCGCAGCACCTCCGCCACCTGTTTGGGCGTGACGAACATGGCGCGCACCTTGGTGGACTGGTCGGCGCGACCCATCCAGCCCCTGATGCGCGTGTTGGTGCGCCCGCAGGGGCTCGCGCCGGCAAGCACCGCCGACAGATCGCCGGTGGCGAAGCGGATCAGCGGATAGTCCCGGTTGAGCGAGGTGACCACCACCTCGCCGACTTCGCCCGCGGCCACCGGATCGCCGGTGCCGGGCCGCACGAACTCCAGGATCAGCGACTCCTCGAGGATCATGCCCTCGGTGACCGTGCCGTCAGGCAGCGCGCTCTCGTAGGC
The DNA here is from genome assembly GCA_964484035.1 of uncultured Enterobacteriaceae bacterium. Taxonomy (GTDB): domain Bacteria; phylum Pseudomonadota; class Gammaproteobacteria; order Burkholderiales; family SG8-39; genus JAABQT01. Next base: position 1,459 of record CAZAEG010000014.1, read on the forward strand.
GAGGAGCCCGAGGTCCGCAGTGGCGTAGAGCTGCTGCACGCGGATGCCGCGCGCGCCCATCGCCTGGCGCAGCGCCGGCGGCAGGTACTCCGCGCCGACGATCGCCTTGTCGAGCGACGCAATGTCGGTCTTCAGCTCGTCCGCTTTTTCCACGATCAGCTTGAGAAACGACGGCGTCCCGGCGAACGCGGTGAGGCCCAGGTCGCGGATCGCCGCCGCCTGCATCTCGGTCTGCCCGGTGCCGCCGGGCACCACCGTGCAGCCGACGGCCAGGGCGCCGTGCTCGACCATCGAGGCCGCGGGCGTGAAATGGTACGAGAACGCGTTCAGCACCTTGTCGCCGGGGCGAAAGCCGGCGGCGTACAGCGAGCGCGCGGTGCGCCACCAGTCCCTGCCCTGCCCCTCCGGGTCGTACACGGGGCCGGGCGAGACGAAGAGCTTCGCCAGCTTCTCCAGCGGCGTGGCGTTCAGGCCGCCGAGCGGCGGCAGGGTCTTCTGCAGCTCGGCGATCTCGGACTTGCGGGTGACGGGCAAGCGCGCCAGCGCGGCGCGCGTGGTGACGCGCGCGGCATCGACGTCCTTCAGGATGCGCGCCCAGCCGGGCGCGTTCTGCTTGGCGTGCGCAAGCTGCTTCGGCAGCGCCGCCATCAGCGCCGCCTCGCGCTCGTCGGCCGAGCGCGCCTCGAGCGCGTCGTAGTACGGGCTCAGAGCCAACGCTTCCTGCGGCGGTAGGACTTCACGTCGCGGAAGCTCTTGCGCCCGCCCGAGGAAAAGCCGAGGTAGAACTCCTTCACGTCCTCGTTCTCGGCGAGCGAGCCTCCTTCGCCGTCCATCACCACGCGGCCGTTCTCGAGGATGTAGCCGTAGTCGGCGTACTTGAGCGCGATGTTGGTGTTCTGCTCCGCGAGCAGGAAGCTCACCTGCTCCTTCTCGTTCAGGGTCTTCACGATCTCGAAGATCTCCTCCACCAGCTGCGGCGCGAGCCCCATCGACGGCTCGTCGAGCAGGATCATCTTCGGGCGCGCCATCAGCGCCCGGCCGATGGCGGTCATCTGCTGCTCGCCGCCCGAGGTGTAGCCCGACTGCGACTTCCTGCGCTCCTTCAGCCGCGGAAAGTAGCGGTACACCTTCTCCAGGTCCCCGCTCAGGTCGGCGTTGCCGCGCGTGTAGGCGCCGGTGAGCAGGTTCTCCTCGACCGTCAGGTGCTGGAAGCAGTGCCGCCCTTCCATCACCTGGCAGATGCCGCGCTTCAC
>CAZAEG010000015.1:0-10446 GCA_964484035.1 uncultured Enterobacteriaceae bacterium
CGGACAGCTGCTCAGGCCCGGAACCTATGTGCTGGAGGACACCGGCTCTCGCCTCACCGACGTCCTGACGCTGGCGGGCGGCATCAGCCCCACCGGGTCCGACACGGCGACGATATTGAAGCGCCGCGGCAGCAAGCCCGAGAAGCGCGAGATCAATATACCGGCCATTTTCAACGGCGGCGACCCGGCGACCAACATCGAGATCGAGAGCGGCGACACCATCTTCGTCGAGCGCGCGCCGGTGTTCTACATCTACGGTGAAGTGCAGCGCGCCGGCGCCTACCGGCTGGAGCCGAACATGATCGTGATGCAGGCGTTGTCGCTGGGCGGCGGACTGACCGCGCGCGGCACCGAGCGCGGCATTGGCATCCACCGACGCGGGGCCGGCGGGCAGTTCAGGAAGCTCGACGCCAGGCTCACCGACGCGGTGCAGGCCGACGACATCGTGTTCGTGCGCGAGAGCCTGTTCTAGCCATGAGCCTGCAACAGTTCCTGCTCGCATTGCGCGCGCGCCTCGGCGTGTTTCTGCTGGTCGTGGCGGCCACCGTGCTGGCTGCGGCCGCGGTCAGCCTGGTGCTGCCCAGATCCTACAAGGCGACGGTGTCGCTGCTGGTGGATGCGCGCGACGAGCAGTCGCTCAGCAATGCGCAGCGCCCGCTCATCCTGCCGCAGGAGCGGCTGAGCTACATGCAGACCCAGAAGGACATCCTCGGCAGCAAGAAGGTGGCGCGCATGGTGGTGCGGGAGCTCAAGCTCGCGCAGGATCCCGAGACGCGCGCGCTGCTGGAGGAGGAAGGCCTGCGCGGCGCCTCGCTGGAGGATCGCGTGGTCGAAACCACGCTCAAGAAGCTCAAGGTGGAGACCTCGCAGAGCAACGTCATCGACGTGAGCTACTCGTCGCGCGACGCCGCGCTCTCGGCGCGGGTCGCCAATGCCTTCGCCCAAGCCTACATCGCCACGATGCTCGAGCTGCGCGTGGCGCCGGCGCGGGAGACGGCGGTCTGGTTTAACGAGCAGGTGAAGGGTCTGCGCGCCAATCTTGAGCAGGCCCAGGCCGGGCTCACCGGACTGCACCAGCGCGAGAACATCGTCTCGGCGGACGAGCGCCTCGACGTCGAGACTGCCCGATTGCAGGCTCTGTCCGAGGAAGTGGTGCGAGCGCAGGGCCAGGTCTCCCAATGGGCGAGCCGGGAGCAGCAGGCGCACAAGTTCCTCGAGCGGGGCGGCTCGCCGGAGGCGCTGCCGGACGTGCTCGACAACGCGTTCATTCAGAGGCTGAAAGGCGACCTGCTGCTCGCGGAGACCAGGCTGCAGGAGGCTTCGACGCAGTACGGACCCAATCATCCGCAATACCAGCGGCTGGCCTCCGAGAGCCGCAGCCTGCGCCAGAAGCTCACGACTGAAATGCGCAAAGTGATCTCGGGCATCGAGAGCTCCGCGCGCCAGAGCCGCCAGCGCGAGGCGGAGGCCGTGAAGGCGCTGGCGGCGCAGCGCTCGCGCATGCTGGGCCTGAAGCAGAACCGCAACGATTTCACGGTCCTGCGGCGCAACGTGGAATCGGCGGAGCGCGCCTACGACACCGCCCTGCAGCGTTCCGTGACCAGCCTGGTGGACAGCCGCGCGAACCAGACCAATGTCACGGTGCTCAATCCGGCCCTGGTGCCGAGCGTGCCCGCCAGCCCGAAACTTCTCCTCAATATCGCCCTGTCGGTGGTGGTGGGCATCATGCTCGGCGTCGGCATGGTGATGCTGCTGGAGACGTTCGACCGTCGGGTGCGCTCGCTGGGCGATCTCGAGAACGCGTGGAACGTGCCCCTGCTGGGGGAGTTGAAGCCGTGGAAGCCGACGCGCCGGCTGCTCGGCCGCTCAGGCAAGGACCCGCATGCCTTGCCGAGTCCCGGCTGAGGATCGCCGATGAGCGCCCTCGAGAACGTGCCCTCGACGGAGGTCTCCGGACGCGTCGTCGCGCGCCAGGACGGCCGGATGGGCAACATCCTTGCCGACAGCGGCAAGATCGCCCCCGCCGACATCGAGCGCATCCTCGAAGTGCAGCGCGAGCGCGGCATCCGCTTCGGCGAGGCGGCGCTGCGCCTGCGCCTGATCACGATCGACGACCTGCGCGGCGCGATCGCCAAGCAGTACGGGCTCGTGCACCTGCCGCCCGGCAACGGCGGCATCAGCAGCGAGCTGGTCGGCGCCTGTGAGCCGTTTCACCCGCGCGCCGAAGAACTGCGTGCCTTGCGCACGCAATTGCTGATCCGCTGGGCCAATGCCAGAGTGCACCACCGGATGCTGGCGATCGTCAGCCCGGGGGCGGGCGAAGGACGCAGCTACCTGGCCGCCAACCTGGCCGTCGTGTTTTCGCAACTGGGCCAGCGCACGCTGCTGATCGATGCCGACCTGCGCAAGCCGCGCCAGCACCGCATCTTCAACGTGCCCGACCGGGTCGGCCTGTCGGCGGTGCTTTCGGGCCGCGCCGACGGCGGCGCCGTGGTGCCGCTGACGCAGTTCGGCACGCTGTCGCTGCTGCCGGCCGGCGCCTGCCCGCCCAATCCGCAGGAGTTGCTGCTGCGGCCGGTCCTGACCGCTCTGCTGGAAGAATTGCGCAACGAATTCGACGTCATCCTGTTCGACACGCCGCCGGCCGGCCGCTACGCGGACGCGCAGAGCCTCGCCTTCCGCGCCGGCAGCGCGATCGTGCTGGCGCGAAAGGACCACACCGGCATCGCCGCGACTGCCAGCACGATCCGGGCCTTGACCGATACGGGCACCCGCGTCGTGGGCACCGTGATCAATGACATCTGAGTAAGCCGGGCTGAGCGCCATGCCCCGGGCCTTGGAACGCTCCGTGTTACCCGGGCTGGCCAGCCACAGGCCCTCCACCCTGGCGGGTATCGTGCTGCTCGCGGTGCTCTGGGGGACCGGTGTCGCGGTGGGTGGCCTGAACGCCCTGCTGCTGTGCATCACGCTGATCGGCTGCGCTTTCATCCTGTTCGATTTCCGCATCGGGGTGGTGCTGCTGATCGTGTTGATACCGATTTCGACGAGCACCGTGTTTCCGCACGCCATGCTCGGCGTCACGGGACTGAACCCATTCAACCTGCTGCTTGCCGGCACGCTCGGCGCCTGCCTGCTGCACGGGTTGTCCGACGGCAGCCTGCGCCGGTTCCTGCCGCGTCCGCTCGTGTTGCTGTACATCGTGCCGATCCTCGCCGCCGGCATGCTCGGCTCGCGCCATGTCGCCGAAATCGGACCCGCGTTCTACGCCTACGAAATGGTCCAATTCGTCGATGCCGCCGGGTATTTCCGCGACATGGTGGCCAAGCCGTTGTTGATGGTGGTCTTCGCGCTGCTGGTCGGCGCCGCCGTGTCGCGATCCGCGGCGCCGGAGCGCTTTCTCGTGCCGATGGTGATCTCCATCTGGGCCGTCAGCCTGCTCGTGATCGTGTTCGTCCTGCAGTCCGGCATCGGGCTCGGCCGGCTCGCGAGCAGCGAATCGCGCGAGTTCCTGTCGCCGCTCGGCCTGCATGCCAACGATCTGGGCCGGATGTTCACGATCGCCTACGCGCTGCTGCTGTTCAGCTGGAGTCAAACGAGGCAAGCCGGTTCGGGGCTCGCGCTGCTGGCCACCATGGGACTGGTGATCACCGCGCTGGTGCTGACGTTCTCGCGCGGGGCCTACGCCGGCTTCATCGTGGTCAACCTGCTGTTCCTCGCCTGGCGCCGCAGCGCGAGGACGCTGGTCCTTTTCGGGGTGATCGTCTCGATCGCGCTGTTTGCGCTGCCCGCTGCGCTCTACGAGCGCGCGCTGACCGGCGCCGGCGAGGGGCTGAACGCGATCACTTCCGGGCGCCTCGAAGGCCTGTGGCTGCCGCTCCTGCCCGAGGTCATGCGCAGCCCGATCTACGGCAGTGGCCTCGGCTCGATCATGTGGTCCGAGCCCATGCGCGAGGGGGGCGGCGCGAGCATCCTGCAGGTCACGCACCCGCACAACGCATACCTGCAGGCGTTGCTCGACATGGGGGTGCTCGGGCTCGCGCTGCTGTGCGCCTATTTCATCCATGTCTGGCGGGGATTCAGGACCTTGCGCCTCGATGCGGACCTGAGTCCCGCCTTGCGGGGCCTCTTTCAGGGAGCGGCCGCCGGGTTGCTCGGCCTTCTTGCCTCCAATTTTACTGACGGCAGTCTTACGCCACTGCCGGAGCAGGCGCTGCTGTGGCTTGCGATCGGGATGATGTACGGACAGCTGAACAAGCGGCAGGCGCAATGACGCTGCTGGCGACTCCCGCGGCAGCGGGGCCGGCCGCGCCGGCCGCGCCGCGGCTCGGCCGGCGCGCCCTGACATTGGGCGCCGCGAACGTCATCGATTTCGGCCTGCAGTTTCTCCTGCCGGTGGTGCTGGTGCGATACCTCGAGCCTGCGGCCTTCGGGGAGTACCGGTTGCTGTGGCTGGTGGCGGGGACGGTCCTCGCCGTCGCGAGCATGGCGATGCCGCACAGCCTGTACTACTTCCTGCCGCGCTCGGACGCCGCGGCGAAACGCCTGTACGTGAACCAGACGCTGGTGTTTCTCGTCGCCGCCGGCCTGCTCTCGGCGTGGGCGGTGAGCGCCTGGAACCCCTGGCTACCCGCGAATCTGCGCGGCCTGGCGCAGTATGAAGCCGTCATGCCCGCGTTCATCCTGCTGTGGGTCGTGTCCTCGCTGCTCGATCTGCTGCCCGCGGCCGAGGAGCGGGTGAGATGGCAGGCCAAGGCAACGGTCGGTCTTGCCGTGCTGCGCGCCGCAGCGCTGTCGGCGGCCGCCGTCCTGACGCGCGAGTTGGCACCGGTGCTCGCGGTCCTGCTCGCCTTCGTGTCATTCAAGCTGGCATTGGCGCTGGTCTACGTTGCCCGGTTTCACGGCCTGCACGGACCGCTCCTGCGCTGGCGCGAGCTCGCCGGCCAGCTGCGCTATGCCGCGCCGCTTGGCGCGGCGGGGGCGCTGTATGGCCTGCGCGCGCAGGCGGATCAATGGGTGGTGGCGGCGCTGTTTCCGCTGGGCCTGTTCGCGTCGTTCTCGATCGCCGCGGTGCTCGGGGCGCTCATGCACCTGTGCCGCCAGTCGGTCAACATCGCCTTTCTGCCGACCATGAGCCACCGTGAGGCCACGGGCGACGTCGCCGGCATGCTCGCGCTCAACAGCCGCGGCAACATCATGGTCGGCGCGCTCGCCTTTCCGCTGTTCGCCTTCGTCTTCGTCTTTGCCGAAGAGCTGGTGACGCTGGTCTACACCGCTGCCTACCTGGATGCCGCCGCGGTGATGCGCGTCTACATCGTCGGCATCGTGTTGCTCGCCGTCGAGCTGTCGAGCATCACGATGCTGCTGCGCCAGGCCGTTTTCGTGATGGCGGTGAACGCAGCCGCCCTGGTCCTTGCCGTTGCGATCAATTGGTACGCGGCCCAGCAGATCGGCCTGACGGGCGCCGCGATGGGCAGCGTGATCGTGATCTACCTGGACCGCATCGTCACCCTGCGGCGCATCTCGATGCGCACGGGCGTCCCGATCCGGGAGCTGCAGAACTGGAGAACGATCGCGACGCTGCTCGCGTTCGCCGCCGTCGCGGCCCTTCTCGCCTGGGGCATGGCGACGCGGTTCCTCGCCGACAGTGGGCTGCTGACGCGCTTGCTGGCCGGCGCGACGACCCTGGCGTCGGCCTATGTTGCGCTTGCCGTGGGGTCCGGGCTGGGCCGCCTCTGGCTCGCCACCGTGCGCAGCCCGCGCCCGGGCGGCTGAGCGAGCGCCATGGCGCGCGCGCTGTTCGTCACCGGCTCGCTCGCCCACGGCGGCGCCGCCGCGCAACCGGAGCCGCTCCAGCTGGCCGGCTGACGGTCCATACGGACCATCGCGCGCGGGCGGGTGACACACGCGGGCAGCACGCAGGGGTAATGCAGCATGCAGGCATGCCGGACGACCCGAACCTGCAGCAGCGAATCAAGGCGCGGCCGAGCACGTGGCTGGTGTCGGCGCGCCTGCTCGGCTACCGGCCGGCCGCGCAGTTGCGCGAAGGCCTGGCGCGGGCAATCGAATGGTACGCGGCCGGCCCGCGCGCGCAGCGGGAGCCGGCGCGCCGCGTGGCATGAAGCCCCCGGCGGTCGACGTGCGCTGCTTGTATGCGGACCTGTTTTCCGGCGCCGCGCGCTGAGCCACGGACCCGGCGACATGTGCGGCCTTGCAGGATGGATTACCCGACCGGAGACAGCGCCCGGCGTGGCCACGCTGCGCGAGATGCTGCGCGCGATCGCCCATCGCGGACCGGACGACGAGGGCGTCGCGCGGTTTCGCTGCGCGGGCACGGGCCACGAGGTCGCGCTCGGGCACCGGCGCCTGGCGATCATCGACCCGGAAGGCGCGCGCCAGCCCATGTGCGACGACGGCGCCGGCCTGGCGCTGATCTTCAACGGGGAGATCTACAACTTCCGCGAACTGCGGCAGCAGTTGTCGGGTCTCGGCTACCGCTTCGCGCGCGACTCCGACACCGAAGTGCTGCTGCGCGCCTACCAGCATTGGCAGTGCGAGGTGGTCGATCACCTGCGAGGCATGTTCGCCTTCGCGATCTGGGATGCGCCGCGCGAGCGGCTGCTGCTGGCGCGGGACCGCTTCGGCGAGAAGCCGCTGTACCTGTGCGAGAACGCGCAAGGCCTGTATTTCGCCTCCGAGATCAAGGCGCTGCTGCGCGTTCCCGGCATCCGGGCCGTGGTGGACCTGGACGCCGTCGGCGAGTACCTGGCGTATCGCTATGTGCCGGGCCCGGGAACGCTGTTCCGCGGCATCCGCAAGCTGCAGCCGGGCACCACGGCCGTCTGGGAACGCGGCGCGCTCGTCGAATCGCGCTACTGGTCGCCGCCGGATCGCCGCGCCCTCGATCCCCGGGAGACGCCGACGGGTGTCGTCGAGGCGTTCCTGTCGCGCCTGGACGAATCGGTCCGGCTGCAGATGGTGAGCGACGTGCCGTTCGGCGCGTTCCTCTCGGGCGGCCTGGACTCCTCGACGATCGTGGCGCTCATGCGCCGCCACAGCGCGAAGGTCAACACCTTTTCGGTCGGCTTCGGCGATCCTGGCTACAGCGAACTGGGCTACGCCGCACAGGTGGCGCGGCACTTCGGCACCACCCACCATGAAGTCATCGTGAAGGACCGCGACCTCATCGAGCGGCTCCCGGCGCTGGTGGCGTTTCGCGATGCCCCGGTTTCCGAGCCTTCCGACATCCCGATCCATATGCTGGCTTGCGCCGCCGCCCGCAGCGTGAAGATGGTGCTGACCGGCGAGGGCAGCGACGAGGTGCTCGCCGGCTATCCGAAGCATGTGGCCGAGCGCTACGCCGGCCCGTTCCAGCGGCTGCCCGGCGGCCTGCGGCATCGGCTCATTGCGCCGCTGGTGCGGGCGCTGCCTTACGGATTTCGCCGCCTCAAGACGGCGGTGGCCACCCTGAACACCGAGGACTGGCGCGAGCGCTACGTGCGCTGGTTCGGCGCGCTCGGCGCCGCAGAGCGCGACGGGCTGGCGGCGCTGCGCTTCCGGCACGTGTCGCTGGGCGCATCGACACCGTTCGACGCGGACCCGCACGCGAGCTCGCTGCGGCGCATGCTGTACTTCGACCAGACGAGCTGGCTGCCCGACAACCTGCTCGAGCGCGCGGACCGGATGACCATGGCTGCGTCCATCGAGGCGCGCGTGCCGTTCCTCGACCACGAGTTGGCCGCGTTCGTCTCGTCGTTGCCGGACCGCTTCCGCATCCGGGGACGGCAGACCAAGTGGATCCTCCGGTCGGCCGCGCGGCGCCTGCTGCCCGAGCGCATCCTGAGCCGGCCGAAGGTGGGCTTCCGGGTGCCGGTGAACGACTGGTTTCGCGGCCCGATGCGCGGCTTCCTGCTGGATCACCTGCAGGGCGCGGCGTCGATGACCCGGGGCTACTACGAGCCCAAAGTGCTGGACGGCATGCTCGCCGATCATCTGAGCGGCAGGCAGAACCGGGAGAAGGTCCTGTGGACGCTCCTCAACCTCGAGATCTGGCACCGCCGCTATGCCCAGGCCTGAATTCGCGGGTCGGGGCGGCGCGCTCGACCGGGTGGCCGAGCCGGCCGGAATGCGGCAATGGTTCCGGTGGCGCCTGAATCGCCTGCGCTGCATGACGCTGGCGGAGATCCCCCATCGCCTGGTGCGCGAGTTGTCGGCGAATGTGCAGGGCATCGGCGCCCTGTTCGGTGCCGAGCGCGTGCCGGCGCCGGATCTCGCCGCCGGCTCGAGACTCTGGATCCACGCCTGGCCGGGCGTGGACGCCGCACGCTACACGGCCGCCGCCGACCGCGTGGCCGCCGGCAGGCTGGATGTGTTCGCGCTGCGCGATGCCGACCTCGGTTCGCCGCCGCGCTGGAACCAGGATCCCAAGTCCGGCATCTCGGCGCCGCTCGCTTTCGGCAAGAGCCTCGACTATCGCAGCCCGCGGCTGGTCGGCGACATCAATTACCTGTGGGAGCCCAACCGGCATCTGCACCTGGTCACGCTGGCGCAGGCCTACTTGCTCAGCCGCGATGCCCGGTACCTGGGGGTGATCCGGCAGCACCTGGAATCCTGGTTCGCCGCCTGTCCCTACCGCATGGGTCCGAACTGGTCGAGCGCCCTCGAAGTGGCGATCCGGCTGATCAACTGGGCCGCCACCTGGCAGCTCCTCGGCGGCGTGCGCTCGCCGCTGTTCGACGGCGATCAGGGCGAGCGTTTGCGGCTGCGCTGGCTCGATTCGGTGTACCAGCATGCGCAGTTCGTGTGCGGCTATTTCTCGCGCCACTCCTCCGCCAACAACCATCTCATCGGCGAAGCGGCCGGGCTGTTCATCGCCGCGCTGACCTGGCCGCACTGGCCGCTCGCCAGGCGCTGGCTGGCGCGCGCGCAGTCGATCCTGGAGGCCGAAGCGAGTCGGCAGAACGCGCCCGACGGCGTGAACCGGGAGCAGGCGGTGTCGTATCAGCAGTTCGTGCTGGACTTTCTGCTGCTGTGCCTGCTCGCGGGCAAGGAGAACGGCATCTGGTTCTCGGCCGCCTACGAAACGCGGATCGAAGCGATGCTCGAGTACCTCGCTGCGATCATGGACGTGAACGGCAACGTGCCGATGTTCGGCGACGCCGACGACGGCCGGGTGCTGCGCCTGGCGCCGGACGGGGACATTTCCCCGTACCGCTCGCTGCTCGCCACGGGCGCGATCGTGTTTCGCAGCGGCGAGTTCAAGCGCAAGGCCGGCGCGCTCGACGACCAGACGCGATGGCTGGTGGGCGCGCAGGCCGACGCGCTGTTCGACGCCCAGAACGCCGCCACAGCCAAACTGCCGCCGCGTCAGGCTTTTCCGGCGGGGGGCTATTACATCCTGGGCTGCGATCTCGAGCAGGCGAGCGAAATTCGCCTGGTGGTGGATGCGGGGCCGCTGGGCTTTCAGGGCATCGCCGCTCACGGGCACGCGGACGCCCTGTCGTTCACCTTGTCCGTCAACGGCCTGGAATTCCTGATCGATCCCGGAACCTATGCCTACCACACGCAGGGCGAATGGCGGCGCTACTTCCGCGGCACGGCGGCGCACAACACCGTGCGGGTGGACGCCAGCGACCAGTCCGAAGCCGGCGGCAACTTCATGTGGCTGAGGAAGGCGCACGCCGGCTGCAGCCAGTGGCGCAGCACCCCCGAGGAGGATCGGTTCGAGGGCTGGCAGGACGGGTACCTGCGCCTTGCAGACCCGGTGATGCATCGCCGTCGCATCGTTCTGCAGAAACGCTCGCGCCTGTTGACCATCGAGGACTCGCTGCATATGTCGGGCACGCATGACGTCGAGCTGCTGTTCCATTGCAGCGAGCGGTGCCGGATCGAGGCGGCGCCCGGCGGATACGTGCTGCGTCAGGACGGCAGGGCGCTTCGTCTCGAGCTGCCGGCGATCGAGGGAGCGAGCTCGACGCTCTACGTCGGCAGCGTCTTGCCCATTTTCGGCTGGGTGTCACGGCACTTTGACGAAAAGCAGCCGGCGCCGACCCTCGTATGGCGGTGCCGACTGGAGGGCAACGTTGTCCTGCACTCGCAAATCGCGTGCTGATCCAATCGGACCATGGTCGCTGGCGTGCCGATGGACGGCGTCTCTCCCCGTGGCAGCTGTAGAACGGTAAGGCAATTGAGGACAGCCATGAAGATCAGCGTATTGGGGCTCGGGTACGTCGGCACCGTGACGGCGGGCTGCCTCGCGCAGCAGGGCCACGACGTGATCGGCGTCGACCCGGAGCCGCGCAAGGTGGAACTGGTCAATGCCGGCCAGTCGCCGATCATCGAGAAGGATATCGGCAAGATCATCGGGCAGCAGGTGGCGGCGGGCAGGCTGGTCGCCAGCATCGAGGCGGTCGACGCGGTGCAGCGCACCGACCTCGTCATGGTGTGCGT
>CAZAEG010000016.1:0-2849 GCA_964484035.1 uncultured Enterobacteriaceae bacterium
GTGAACTACGCGGAGTGGCGCTCGCGGCTCGCCGACGCGCTCGTGCTCGGCTCGGTGGCGGGGCGGCCCGACGGGCGCTTCGAGGTGCGCTTTCGCCTGTACGACGTGCTCAAGCAGTCGGCGCTCGGCGGCGTCGCCTACACCCTGACGCGGGAGCAGGTGCGCACCACCGCGCACCGCATCGCCGACTACGTCTACGAGAAGCTGACCGGAGAGAAAGGCGTGTTCTCGACGCGCATCGCCTACGTGGTGAAGCGCGGCGCGCGCTACGAGCTGCAGGTGGCGGATGCCGACGGCGCCAACGAGCAGGCCATGCTGGTGTCGAACGAGCCGATCATCTCGCCGGCCTGGTCGCCCGACGGCCGGCGCCTCGCCTACGTGTCGTTCCAGAACAAGAAGCCGATCGTGTTCGTGCAGGACATCGAGGTGCCCAAGCAGAGAATCGTGGCCAACTTCAAGGGCTCGAACTCGGCGCCGGCCTGGTCGCCCGACGGCAAGCGCCTGGCGCTCGTGCTGACGCGTGACGGCAACTCGCAGATCTACCTGGTCAACCCCGACGGCAGCAACCTGCAGCGGCTCACGCGCTCGAGCGGCATCGACACCGAGCCGTTCTACTCGCCCGACGGGGAATGGCTCTATTTCACTTCGGACCGCGGCGGCAGCCCGCAGATCTACCGCATGTCGACGCGCGGCGGCGAGGCGCAGCGCATCACGTTCGAGGGCGGCTACAACGTGTCGCCGCGCGTCAGCCCGGACGGCAGGAGCCTCGCTTACATCGCGCGCAACGGCGGCAAGTTCCAGGTCGCCCTGCTCGAGCTCGCGACGCGCCAGGTCCAGGTGCTCACCGACAGCGACCTCGACGAGTCGCCCAGTTTTGCCCCCAACGGGCGCCAGATCCTGCTGGCGACGATCGTGGCGGGGCGCGGCGTGCTCGCGTCGGTATCCGCCGACGGGCGCGTCAAGCAACGCCTCACGGTCACCGCCGGCGACGTGCGCGAGCCGGCCTGGGGCCCCCTGAATCAATGAGAAGGAGATCGATCATGCGAGCACTCTGGGCCATCCTCATCGCGTCGGCGCTGGCGGCTTGTGCCACCACGCAGACTCCCGAAACGCAACCGCCGGCCGGCGTCGAAGACCGCGCGCCCGGCGCGCCCGGCACGCGGGCCGTGCCGGCGAAGCCGGTCACCGGCGTCGACCTGACGGGCGACAAGCCCGGCGCCGCTGCCGGCGCCGCCCCGCACCGCGATCCGGCGAATATCCTGTCGCAGCGCTCGGTGTACTACGATTTCGACAAGTACGACATCAAGGACGAATTCAGGCCCCTGGTCGAGGCGCACGCCGGATACCTGCGCCAGAGCGGCAGCCTGAAGATGCTGATCCAGGGCAACACCGACGAGCGCGGCAGCCGCGAGTACAACATCGCGCTCGGCCAGCGCCGCTCCGAGGGCGTGAAGCGCATGCTGCTGCTGCTCGGCGTGCGCGAGGACCAGGTCGAGGCGGTGAGCCTGGGCGAGGAAAAACCCAAGGAAGCCGGCCATACCGAGGAGGCCTGGACGCGCAACCGCCGCAGCGACATACTGTACACGGGCGAGTACTGACATGGGCGCCGTGCGCGGCCTCGCCGCGGCGCTGCTCGTGGCGTGCGCGGGCGCCGCGCAGGCGCAGCTCTTCGGCGGCGACGATCAGGCGCGCCGCCGCATCGAGGAGGTGCGCACCGAGACCCTGCTGCAGCTGCAGCAGATGGAGCAGCGGCTTGCCGAGCGCATGAAGGCGGTGGAGGCGACCTCGGTGGAGCGGCGCGCGATCCTCGACCTCGCCGGCCAGCTCGAGGCGCTGCGCGCCGACCTGGCGAAGCAGCGCGGCCAGCTCGAGGTGTTGCTGTACCAGATGGAGGTCGCCGAGAAGCGGCAGAAGGACCTCTACGTCGACATCGACACGCGCCTGAGGAAGCTCGAGCAGTCGGCCGAGCAGCACACGGCCGCGGCGGCGCGGCCGCCGCCCGAGGCCGGGCCGTCGGACGAGGAAAAGCGCGCCTACGAGAGCGCCCTCAACCATTTCAAGGTCGGCAACTACTCGGCGGCCATCGACCTGCTGGGGCAGCTCCTCGCCAAGTACCCGAACGGCAAGCTCGCGCCGAACGCGCAGTACTGGATCGGCATGGGCTATTCGGGGCGGCGCGACTACCGCAACGCCATCGCGGCGCTGCAGAAGGTCGTCGTCCAGTGGCCGCTCGATCCGAAGGCCGCGGACGCGCTGCTCTCGATCGCCAGCGCCCAGGAAGCCATGGGCGACGTGAAGTCGGCGCAAGCGACGCTGCAGGATGTGCTGGCGAAGTACCCCGGCAGCACCGCCTCCGACCAGGCGCGGCTGCGACTGCAGCAGTCGGTCAAGCGCTGAAGGCCGTCGTCCTCCTCTCGGGCGGGCTCGATTCCGCCACCGCGCTCGCCTGGGCGCGGCGCGAGGGCTATGAGTGTTTCGCGCTGTCGGTGGACTACGGGCAGCGGCATGGCGCGGAGCTCGATGCCGCGAAACGCGTGGCGCGGCGGCTCGGGGCTGCGGAGCACCGGGTGGTGAAGCTCGATCTGGCGCAGTTCGGCGGCTCGGCGCTGACGGATAAGAGCGTCGAGGTGCCCGACCAGGGAGTGAAGTCGGGAATTCCTGTCACTTACGTGCCCGCTCGGAACACCATCCTGCTGTCGCTCGCTTTGGCGTGGGCTGAAGTGCTTGAGGCGCAGCACATCTTCATGGGGGCGAATGCCATCGACTACTCGGGCTATCCGGATTGCCGGCCGGAGTACCTGAAGGCGTACGAGGCGATGGCGAACCTCGCGACCAAGGCGGCGGTGGAG
>CAZAEG010000017.1:0-3474 GCA_964484035.1 uncultured Enterobacteriaceae bacterium
CGGCGCGCTCGATCTGGCGGTTCCAGCGCTTCAGGCCCATCTCGCAGTCCTTGAGGTAGGACTCGCGCATCACCTCGTTGAGCGCGTTCAGCATCGGTACTTCCTGGTCGCCCTCGGGGGTGTGCAGCTTGAACGAAGCGCCTCTCAGCACGTGGTCTTGGTACTGCGATTCGTCCGGGCGGCCCTTCATGCCGCTCGCGAAGTTGGCCGCCGAGTTGGAGGACACCTCGGAGCCGAAAAGGTCGAGCGAGCTCGAGCACCAGAAGTTGAGATATTTCTGCACCAGCGGCAGCTCGAGCGCGCCCGTGGCGCGGATCCTGGGCGGGGCGTCGGGGCCGAGCTCCATCATGACGTGGAGGGGGCGGCGCACGACGCGGCCGATGCCGGTCTCGCCGACGAACATGTGGTGCGCTTCCTCGGTGAGCATGAAGCGGCAGGTGCGCGACAGGGGGTCGAAGGCACTCTCGGCGAAGCTCTTGAGCTGGTACTTGCCGTCGCGGTCGGTGAAGTAGGTGAAGCAGTAGAGCGAGAGCCAGTCGGAGATCGGCTCGTTGAAGGTGGTGAGGATGCGCGGCTTGTCGGCGTCGCCCGAGTGGCGCGCGAGCAGCTCCTCGGCCTCCTCGCGGCCGTCGCGGCCGAAATATGCGTGCAGCAGGTAAACCATGGCCCACAGGTGGCGGCCTTCCTCGACGTTCACCTGGAACAGATTCCTTAGGTCGTAAAGCGAAGGGCAGGTGTGGCCGAGCAGGCGCTGCTGCTCCACCGACGCGGGCTCGGTGTCGCCCTGCGTGACGATGAGGCGCCGCAGGGTCGAGCGGAACTCGCCCGGCACGTGCTGCCACACTGGCTGGCCCATGGCGTCGCCGAAGCCGATCTTGCGCTCGGCCACCGGGTCGGCGAGGAAGATGCCCCAGCGATACTCGGGCATCTTCACCGCCCCATAGGTGGCCCAGCCGTCCGCGTCCACCGAGGTCGCAGTGCGCAGGTAGACGTCGGCCTTCTGGAAGTCGCTCGGCCCGAGGTGCTGCCACCAGTCGAGGAAGTGCGGCTGCCAGTGCTCGAGGGCGCGCTGCAGCGTGAGGTCGTTCGCCAGGTTGACGTTGTTGGGGATCTTGTCGCTGTAGTTGATCGCGGCCATCAGACTCTTTCCCTGTTGAATTTCGCCTTCGCGCCGGTGCCGTACACCTTGAGCGCACCGTGTTCGCCGACCGCGTTGGGCCGGATGAAGATCCAGTTCTGCCAGGCCGACAGGCGCCCGAAGACGCGCGT
Organism: uncultured Enterobacteriaceae bacterium; assembly: GCA_964484035.1. Classification (GTDB taxonomy): domain Bacteria; phylum Pseudomonadota; class Gammaproteobacteria; order Burkholderiales; family SG8-39; genus JAABQT01. The sequence continues at coordinate 1,270 of CAZAEG010000017.1, forward strand.
CAGCATGTTCTCCTTGCCGGTAAAGCGCAGGTTCGCCTCCATGCCGGTGAGCGCGTCGGGCGAAAGACTGGCGCGCTCCTCGACGGCGATGCGCACCTCGTCTTCCCAGTCGAGCTCGTCCGGCGTGGCGGTGACTAGGCCGAGCTCTCCCGCGGCCTTCGCCTGGAGCAGCTTGCCGCGCTCGAGCGCGGGCACCTCGCCGCAGTAGTGCGCGCTGAGGCGCGAATCGTCGTTGACCATCGGATAGGTGCCGAAATTGAAGTTGCCGAGCGCGATCGCCGGCCCACCCTCGGCGTCGAGCATGAAGCTGCGGTCGGCGGCGAGCGCGAGCTCGAGCAGCGTGCCGGCGAAGCAGGAGCCCTTCTCGATCAGGGCGAACATCGAGCGCGAGGAAACGTCGAGCCGCGCGAGGGTCCGGCGCAGGTAGCCGAGGGTCTCGCGCACGAACCAGTCGTTCGCATTCTGCTCCAGCAGTGCGTCCAGCTCGAGCACCTTCGCCGGATCGCCCTGCGTCTTCAGGAGCCACAGGCCGACGGTGAGGTGGTTGTGGCGCAGGTCGAGGATCGCGCGATCGAGCTCGCGCGCGAGGCGCAGGGGATACCAGTCGGCGTGCCGCTCCAGCGCGGCTTTCTCCGGCCCGCGCACGGTGATCGTCGCGGTGCCGGCGGCCGCATCCACCTCGACCTTCACCAGGCGGCTCTCGCCGATCGGCGCGAGCTGCACGCCTTCGCCGCCGGGACGCTCGGAGAGCTTCGCCAGCTCCAGCGCACGCGCCTTCACGCGCTCGGTGAACTCCTGCGGCCTGGCGACGTGGTCGACCAGCTTCCACTGCTGCGCGCGGTCGGCGCGCACGCCCTCGGCCGTGGTGCAGAAGACGTCGGCGAGGTCGCGCCGGACCTTCCTCTTGTCCACGATGCGCGTGAGGCCGCCGGTGCCCGGCAGCACGCCGAGCAGCGGCACTTCCGGCAGGCTCACGGTGCTCGAGCGGTCGTCGACCATGGCGATCTCGTCGCAGGCGAGCGCCAGCTCGTAGCCGCCGCCCGCGGTGGTGCCGTTCAGCGCGGCGAGGAACTTCAGGCCCGAATGCGCGCTGGAATCCTCCAGGCCGTTCCTCGTCTCGTTGGTGAACTTGCAGAAGTTCACCTTCCAGGCGTGGGTCGAGAGGCCCAGCATGTAGATGTTGGCGCCCGAGCAGAACATGCGGCTCTTGCCGCTGGTGATCACCACGGACCGCACCTCGGGGTGCTCGAAGCGGATGCGGTTCAGCGCGTCGTGCAGCTCGATGTCCACGCCGAGGTCGTAGGAATTGAGCTTGAGCTTGTAGCCGGGGACGATGCCCTTGTCCTCGTCGATGTCGAGGGTGAGCGTGGCCACCGGGCCGTCGAAGGAGAGCTTCCAGTGGTGGTATTGCTCGGGCCGCGTCTCGAAGGACACGCGCTCGGGCAGGTTGTCGGGCGCGTTCATGCGGTCTCCTTGGCGACGAGCGCTTTCAGCTCGGCGAAGCTCTGTTTCATCGGGCGGCCGGAGGTGCTGAGCACGGCGTCGGCGCGCGCGTACAGCCGGTCGCGGTCGGCGAGCAGCCGCCGGATCTCCTCCAGCGCCGCCGGGCTGCCCTTGAAGGGCCGGACATCGCCCTGCGCCATGACGCGCGCCATGTGCTCCTCGGGCGTGGCCTTCAGCCAAACGCAGGTGCAGTGGTCGAGCAGCAGGCTGTAGGTGTCGGGATCGTTGACCAGGCTGCCGCCCGTGGCGATCACGGCGCGCGGGAACTGCTTCAGCACGCGCGCCAGCGCCTTGCGCTCGAAGCGCCGGAACGCCTCCTGGCCATACATCGAGAACACTTCGCCGAGCGGCGCGCCGGCCTCCTTCTCCACTTCGCGGTCGAGCTCGATGAAGGGCGTCTGCAGCGCCTGCGCCAGCTTCGCGCCCAGCGTCGACTTGCCGGCGCCGCGCAGGCCGAGCAGCGCGATGCGCGCGACCTTCGCCGCATCGCCGTGCTCGCGCACCAGCAGCTCGACCGGGACCTGCATGGCGTGGGCGAGCTTGCGGAGCAGCAGCACGGAGATGTTGCCCTGGCCCGATTCGAGCTGCGCCAGGTAGCGCTCCGAGACGCCGGAGGCGAGGGCGAGCGTCTTGCGCGTCATGGCGTGCTCGGCGCGCCAGGCGCGCACGCGCTCGCCGAGCCGGGCCAGGTACGCGGCTTCG
>CAZAEG010000018.1:0-4976 GCA_964484035.1 uncultured Enterobacteriaceae bacterium
CGCGCAGCTCGTCGCGGTCCTCGTAGGTGGACTCGTCCTCGGCGATGCCGCCCCGCCGCTCGTCGCGGCTCACGATGCGCAGCCTCCCCGCCTGCAGGTCGGCCGAGGCGTAGCGATCGTGCTGGAACACGCGCAGCTTCCTCACCGGCTGCTGGCTCACGCGGCTCGCCGAGAGGTTGGCGACGCTGCCGTCGGCGAACTCGATCCTCACGTTGGCGATGTCGATCGAGTCGGTGAGCACCTGGAAGCCGCAGGCCGAGACGCTCGCCACCTCGCTCCCCCGCTTCAGCGAGAGCACGAGGTCGAGGTCGTGGATCATGAGGTCGAGCACCACGTCGACGTCGATGCCGCGCTGCTTGAAGCCCGAGAGCCGCTCGCAGTCGATGAACAGCGGCTTATCGAACGCCGCGGCGAGCGCGCGGAACGCCGGATTGAAGCGCTGCAGGTGCCCGACCGCGAGCAGCGCGCCGTGCTTCTTCGCCGCGGCGATCATGGCGTCGGCTTGGGCGAGCGTGGGGGCGATCGGCTTTTCCACCAGCACGTGCACGCCGGCCTCGAGGAAGGGCAGCGCCGCGGCGTGGTGATGCTCGGTCGGCACGGCGATCGACACGAGGTCCACCTCGCCCGCGAGGCCGCCCGGCCCGGTGAGCCCCCGGCAGCCGTGCTTCGCCGCGATCGCCCTGGCGCGCGCCGCGTCCGCGTCGACCACCGCCACCAGCTCTACGCCGGGCGCGGCGGCGAGCTTCTCGGCGTGGAACTGGCCGAGGTAGCCCACTCCCACCACCGCGGCGCGCAGGTTCGTCTTCGTCACGTTCGCATTCTAGTCAGTACAAGCGCGCCTCGCCCGGCGGGCGCGTCTTGAAGCGCTTGTGCATCCACAGGTACTGCTCCGGGATCTCGAGCGCCACCTTTTCGATGTAGGCGTTCATGCGCCGCGTGTCGGCCTCGACATCGTCGGTCGGGAAGTCCTCCCAGGGCGCTTCGATCCGCGCCACGTAGCCGCCGCCCCCGGGCAGCACGCGCGTCACGTACGGCAGCACCTTCGCGCCGGCGAGCTTCGCGATCCTGGACAGGCCCGGCACGGTGGCCGCGGGCACGCCGAAAAAGGGCACGAAGACGGCGTTGCGCGGCCCGTGGTCGAGGTCCGGCAGGTAAAACAGGGGGCGCTTTTCACGCCGCATCGCCTGGATCGCGGCGCGCACGCCCTCCTGGCGCGACACCAGGCGCTGGTTGCCGAACCTCGTGCGCCCGCGCGCCAGGAGCCGCGCGAAGCGCGGGTCCTTCTGCCGCGCGAACATGGCGACGACGTTCACGTCGATGGCGAGGCGCGTGCCGCCGGCGTCCAGCCCCACGAAGTGCGGCACGAACAGGATCGCCGGCGTGTCGCCGAGCGCGCGCAGGTGCTCCAGGCCCTCGAGCCGGATCAGGCGCTCGATGCGCGCGCGCGGCGCCCACCACAGCAGCCCCCGCTCGACGACGCTGCGCGTGAAGGCGCGAAAATGCGCGCGCGCCAGGCGCTCGCGCGCCGCCGGGTCCATGCGCGGAAAGCACTTCGCGAGGTTGATGCGCGTCACGCGCCGGCGCTCGGCGATCAGCCAGTAGAGCGCCGACCCGAGCGCGTTGCCGATCGCCGCCTGCGCGCCGAGCGGCAGGAAGTGGATCAGCCACATCAGCGCGAACACCAGCCGGCTCATGGCGGCGGCGCGCCCGGCGGGCGCTTGTAGCGGTTGTAGCCCCACAGGTACTGCGCGGGGTGCTCGCGGATCGCCTCTTCCAGCGCGCGGTTCACGCGCCGCGCCGGGGACTCGCCCGCGCGCGCCGGCGCGAGCGGCGTGAAGCGCACGTCGTAGCCTGCGCCCCGCGGCAGGCGCCGGCCCATGACGAGGAAGGCGGCGACGTCGGCGCGCGCGGCGAGCTTGCCCGCGAGCGTCATGGTGTAGGCCGGCCGGCCGAAGAACTCCACCCATTCGCCTTCGCCCAGCGCCGGCACCTGGTCGGGCAGGATGCCCACCGCCTCGCGGCGCTTCAGCGCCGCGAGCAGCTGGCGCACGCCGCCGAGCGTCGCCGCGGCGAGCCTGACGTTGCCGCGCGCGCGCCCGGCCTGCATCATGCGCGCCAGGCGCTCGTTGCGCGCGGGCCGGAAGAGCGCGGTGAGCGGGCCCGACTCGGCCGCCACGTGCGCGGTGATCTCGAAGCAGCCGTAGTGCGGCGTGAGGAAGAGCACGCCCTTGCCCGCGGCGCGCGCCGCCGCCGCGGCCTCCAGCCCCTCGACGCGGCGCACCAGCGCCAGCACCTCGGCGCGCGGGCGCAGCCACAGCTTGGGCGCCTCGGCCACCATGCGGCCGGCCTCGGCGATCGCCGCGTGCCGCGTCGCTCGATCGGCGTAGCCGGCCTGCGCCAGGTGCGCGCGCAGCCGCGCGCGGTACGTGCCCGAGAAGAGGTACATGGTCCAGCCGAGGACGCTGCCCAGCGCGTGCAGCACGCGTAGCGGCAGGCGCGCCAGCAGCGACATCATCTGATATCCTTCAGGCCTTTTTTCGGGGCGACGGCCAGAGCGATGAGCGATTATCTTTTTACTTCTGAATCGGTGTCCGAGGGACATCCGGACAAGGTGGCGGACCAGATCTCGGACGCGGTCCTCGACGCGATTCTAAGCCAGGACACGGCGGCGCGCGTCGCCGCCGAGACGCTGGTGAAGGACAACCTCGTGGTGCTCGCCGGCGAGATCACGAAGAAGCGCGAGGCGCACGTCGACTACCAGCAAGTGGCGCGCCGCACCATCCAGCGGATCGGCTACACCGACCCGAAGATCGGCTTCGACGCCGAGGGCTGCACCGTGGTGGTCGCCTACGGCGAGCAGTCGAAGCACATCGCCCAGGGCGTGAACCGCGAGCTGGACATGGACCAGGGCGCGGGCGACCAGGGCCTCATGTTCGGCTACGCCTGCGACGAGACGCCCTCGCTCATGCCGCTCGCCATCTACCTCTCGCACCGGCTGGTCGAGCGCCAGTCCGAGGTGCGGCGCGACGGACGCCTGCCCTGGCTGCGGCCCGACGCCAAGTCCCAGGTCACCATCCGCTACGTGAACGGCAGGCCCGACTCGATCGACACCGTGGTGCTCTCGACGCAGCACGCCCCGGACATGACGCACAAGCAGATCGAGGAGGCGGTGATCGAGCAGATCATCAAGCCGGTGCTGCCGAAGAGCTACGTGAAGGGCAGGATCACCTACCACGTGAATCCCACCGGCGCGTTCGAGATCGGCGGGCCGAAGGGCGACTGCGGCCTCACCGGCAGGAAGATCATCGTCGACACCTACGGCGGCTCGGCGCCGCACGGCGGCGGCGCGTTCTCGGGCAAGGACCCCTCCAAGGTCGACCGCTCGGCGGCCTACGCGGCGCGCTACGTGGCGAAGAACATCGTCGCCGCGGGGCTCGCCTCCAGGTGCCTGGTGCAGCTCTCCTACGCCATCGGCGTGGCGAAGCCCACGAGCGTCATGGTCACCACGCAGGGCACCGGCAGGATCGCCGACGACAAGCTCGAGCAGCTGATCGCGGCGAACTTCGACTTGAGGCCGCGCGGCATCATCCAGATGCTGGATCTCCTGCGGCCGATCTACGAGAAGACCGCCGCCTACGGCCACTTCGGGCGCGACGAGCCCGAGTTCACCTGGGAAGCGACCGACAGGGCGCTGGCGCTGAAGCAGGCGGCGTAGGCCAGCGCTTCCGCGGGGTTTGCGCCTTTAATACATCTCGCCTTTTCTGGCGGAAAGATTCACTCCGCCAGAAAAGGCGAGACCATAGAGAATCAAACCCAGGCACCGACGCGTTCGCGTCGCCGGCGTCGAATAATCCTGCTCTGACCCCCTTTTCTTACCCGGCGGCGATCCACCCGCCGACCAGCGCCGCGACCAGCACCGCCGCGAGCAGCCGCCGCGGCAGCCGGTCCTGCAGGATCCTGCGCAGCGGCCCCACGCGCCGCGGCGGCAGCGTGAAGCGCTCGCGCTTGGCGCGCGCCTCGACGCGCTCGAGCGCCGCCTCGCTGCCGAAGACGCGCGACAGCGGCAGACGCGTCTCGCGCGCGATGGCGTTCGCCGCCGGCGCGACGGGGAGCTTGTCCGCGCCCGCCGCCATCTTCAGGGTCTGCGTGCGCTCGCCTTCGTCGCCGCCGCGATCGCGCGAGGGCGCGCGCCCGCGCATCTCGGCGATCACGTCCCGCAGGTCGGCCGCCATCTCGTAGGCGTCCTGGTAGCGCACGGCAGGGTCCTTCTTCAGCGCGCGCGCGACGATGAAGTCGAGCATCTGCGGCAGCTCCGGGTGCGCGCGCGAGGGCGGCGGCGGCTCGGTGCTGGTGACGCTGTGCGCGATCTGGTTCACGTCCTGGCCGGCGAAGAGGGTGGTCTGCGTCAGCATCTCGTAGAGCACGGTGCCCAGCGAAAAGATGTCCGTGCGCTGGTCCACCGGCTGGCCGCTGATCTGCTCGGGCGACATGTAGCGCGGCGTGCCGAGCACCATGCCGGTGCTGGTCCTCGAGGTCTCGGCGTGGCGCATGCGCGCGATGCCGAAGTCCATGATCTTCACCGCGCCGCGCTCGAGCAGCATGATATTGGCGGGCTTCACGTCGCGGTGCACGACGCCGAACTCGTGCGCGAAGCCCAGGCCGTCGGCCACCTGCAGCGCGATCTCCACCGCCTCCAGCGGCGGGATGTCGCCCTCGCGGATGCGCGACCTGAGGTCCTGGCCCTCGAGCAGCTCCATCGCCATGTAGGCGATGTCCTCCTCCTCGCCGTAGTCGAAGATGGTGACGATGTTGGGGTGGGTGAGCTTGCCCGCGGCCTTCGCCTCCAGCATGAAGCGCTTCTCGTACTCCTTGCGGCCCTCCTTCTCGTCGTCGAGCGAGATGGTCTTCAGCGCCACCACGCGATCGAGCGACGGATCCTCGGCGCGGTAGACGACGCCCATGGCCCCGCGTCCCAG
>CAZAEG010000019.1:0-3581 GCA_964484035.1 uncultured Enterobacteriaceae bacterium
GGAGGCACGTTAATATTGATCCAAGTGGTCTCGTGTGTTAAGCTTTTTTGCGTTCCGAACTTTTGGAGGATCGGTTGAGTCAATCATCTAAACATGTCGCGTTGTGGTTGGTTCTGGCGTTGATCATTCTCGCCGTATTCAGCGTCTTCAACAAGCAACATGGTCGCGAACCCGAAGTCGTGTTCAGCGATTTCATGACGGCGGTGGAGCGCGGCGACGTCCAGAAAGTAACGATTCAAGGCAACAATATTCAAGGCGAATACAAAAACGGCGAGCGCTTCCGAACGTTCGCCCCCAACGATCCCGAGCTGGTCAAATCTTTACGCGAGAGAAAGGTCAAGATCGCGGCCAAGCCGGAAGAGGATTCGCCGTGGTACATGGTCCTTTTGCTCAACTGGTTTCCAATGTTGTTGCTGATCGGCGTGTGGATCTTTTTCATGCGCCAGATGCAGGTGGGAGGCGGCAAAGCGATGTCCTTCGGTAAGAGCCGCGCGAAGCTGCTCACCGAAAACCAGCATCGGGTAACCTTCGCCGATGTCGCCGGGGCGGACGAAGCCAAGGATGACCTGCAGGAAATCATCGCTTTTCTGAAAGATCCCAAGAAATTCACCAAGCTGGGTGGGCGAATCCCCAAGGGTTGCCTGCTAGTGGGCCCGCCGGGCACCGGCAAGACGCTGCTCGCCCGGGCCATCGCCGGCGAGGCGAACGTGCCCTTCTTCACCATTTCGGGCTCGGACTTCGTCGAGATGTTCGTGGGCGTGGGCGCCTCGCGCGTGCGCGACATGTTCGAGCAGGCCAAGAAGCACGCGCCCTGCATCGTGTTCATCGACGAGATCGACGCGGTCGGCCGCCAGCGCGGCGCGGGCCTGGGCGGCGGCAACGACGAGCGCGAGCAGACCCTGAACCAGCTGCTGGTGGAAATGGACGGCTTCGAGGCCACGGTGGGCGTGATCGTCATCGCCGCCACCAACCGCCCGGACGTGCTCGACCCGGCGCTGCTGCGGCCCGGGCGCTTCGACCGCCAGGTGGTGGTGCCGCTGCCGGACATCCGCGGCCGCGAGGAGATCCTCAAGGTGCACATGCGCAAGGTGCCGCTCGCGCCCGACGTGAAGGCCGACATCATCGCGCGCGGCACGCCCGGGTTCTCCGGCGCGGACCTCGCCAACCTGGTCAACGAGGCGGCGCTGTTCGCCGCGCGCAAGAACAAGCGGCTCGTCGACATGGATGATTTCGAGATGGCGAAGGACAAGGTCATCATGGGCGCCGAGCGGCGCTCGATGGTGATGCCGGAAGAGGAGCGCAGGAACACCGCCTATCACGAGTCGGGGCATGCGGTGGTGGCGAAGCTCCTGCCCAAGACCGACCCGGTGCACAAGGTGACCATCATCCCGCGCGGCCGCGCCCTCGGCGTGACCATGCAGCTGCCGACCGAGGACCGCTACAGCCAGGACCGCGTGCGCCTGCTCAATACGATCACGGTGCTGTTCGGCGGGCGCATCGCCGAAGAACTCTTCATGCACCAGATGACCACCGGCGCCTCCAACGACTTCGAGCGCGCCACGGAAATCGCGCGCCGCATGGTGACGCAATGGGGCATGTCGGACGAGCTTGGGCCGATGGTGTACGGCGAGAACGAAGGCGAGGTGTTTCTCGGCCGCTCCATCACCACCCACAAGAACGTGTCCGAAACGACGCTGCAGAAGGTCGACGCCGAGATCCGCCGCATCATCGACGAGCAGTACAAGCTGGCGCGCAAGCTCCTCGAGGACAATCGCGACAAGGTCGAGGCCATGGCGAAGGCGCTGCTCGAGTGGGAGACGCTCGACGCCGACCAGCTGGACGACATCATGGCCGGCAAGCCGCCGCGGCCCCCCAAGGCGGTCGCCACCACGACTGCACCGACCGGCGGCGCCGCCAACGACGGCGCGGCGGGCACCACGGCCCCCGCATCCCCCGCGGTGTGATGCTTCGCTGCGGCAGGTTTGTCCTGCCGCACGAGCGCGCCCTGATCATGGGCGTGGTGAACGTCACGCCCGATTCGTTCGCCGACGGCGGCAGGTACCTCGACCCGGAGGCGGCCATTGCGCACGCGCGCGAGATGATCGACGAGGGCGTCGATCTCCTCGACATCGGCGGCGAATCGAGCCGGCCCGGGGCCGCAGCCGTCGACGAGGCCGAGGAATTGCGCCGCATCCTTCCCGTCATCGGGGCGCTGCGCGACTTTCCGCTCTCGGTGGACACGCGCCGCCCCGGCGTGATGCGCGCTGCGCTCGCGGCCGGCGCCTGCATGATCAACGACATCGAGGCGCTCGCAGCGCCGGGGGCGCTCGAGGTGGTGGCGGGCAGCGATTGCGCCGTGTGCCTCATGCACAAGAAAGGCGACCCGGCGACCATGCAGGACGACCCGAGATACGGGAACGTGGTCGCCGAAGTCCGTGATTACCTGGCCGGCCGCATCGGCGCCTGCGAGCAGGCGGGAATCGCGCGCGACCGGATCGTCGCCGATCCGGGCTTCGGCTTCGGCAAGACCGTGGAGCACAACCTGACCCTGCTCAAGCGCCTGCCCGAGCTCGCGGCGCTCGGCGTGCCCCTCGCCGCGGGCTGGTCGCGCAAGTCCTCGCTCGGCCGCATCACCGGGCGCGACACGGGCGCACGGCTGTCGGCGAGCCTGGCGGCCGCTTTGCTCGCGCTCCTCGGAGGCGCGAGAATACTGCGCGTGCACGACGTGAAGGAGACGCGCGACGTGGTCCTGGTCTGGGAAGCCTGGCGCAAGGCATGACGCGAAGCTATTTCGGCACCGACGGCGTGCGCGGCACGGTGGGCGAAGCGCCCATGACCGCCGACTTCGTGCTGCGCCTGGGCTACGCGGCGGGCAAGGTGCTCGCGGCGCGCGAGGCCGGCGCCGCGGATCGACCGGGCGTGCTCATCGGCAAGGACACGCGCATCTCCGGCTACATGATCGAGGCGGCGCTCGAGGCGGGATTCTCCGCCGCGGGCGTGGACGTGCTGCTGTGCGGGCCGCTGCCCACGCCGGGCGTGGCCTACCTCACGCGGGCGCTGCGCCTCGCCGCGGGAGTGGTCATCAGCGCCTCGCACAACCCGTACGGCGACAACGGCATCAAGTTCTTCTCCGGCGACGGCTTCAAGCTGGCGGACGCCGTGGAAGCCGAGATCGAGCGCGCGCTCGGCGAGCCCATCGGCTGCAACGCTTCGGCGCATCTCGGGCGCGCGCGGCGCGTCGACGACGCGGGCGGGCGCTACGTGGAGTTCTGCAAGTCCACGTTTCCGGTCGAGCTCGACCTGCGCGGCCTGAGGCTGGTGGTGGATTGCGCGCATGGCGCGGCCTACAACGTCGCGCCGCACGTGTTCCACGAGCTCGGCGCGGACGTCGTGCCGGTGGGCGTTTCGCCCGACGGCTTCAACATCAACGACCTGTTCGGCGCCACTTCGCCCGCGCAGCTGCAGGCGGCGGTGCTGCGCCACGGCGCCGATGTCGGCGTCGCGCTCGACGGCGACGGCGACCGCGTGGTGATGTGCGACGCGCAGGGCGCGCTCTACGACGGCGACCAGCTGCTCTACGC
>CAZAEG010000020.1:0-2943 GCA_964484035.1 uncultured Enterobacteriaceae bacterium
GGCTACGACGAGGTGCTCGCCGAGGCGAAGCTCACGCCCAAGGAAGTCGCTTACACGGCCACCACCGGCGAAGGCGAGAACGTCAAGTTCGCCACCGGGCACTTCTACACCATGACCACGCACGCGCGCGGCGGGGTGTTCCTCAATCCGCAGGCGCGCGCGGTGGTGGACATCGGCGCGCTGAACGGGCGGGCGATCTACATCGACGAGCGCGGCAAGGTGCTCTCCTACAAGATGACCAGCCAGTGCGCCTCGGGCTCCGGGCAGTTCCTGGAGAACATCGCGCGCTATCTGGGGGTGGCGGTGGAGGAGATCGGGCCGCTGTCGAAATCCTCGCAGAACCCGGAGAAGGTGAGCTCGATCTGCGCGGTGCTCGCGGAGACCGACGTCATCAACATGGTGTCCAGGGGGATTGCCACCCAGGACATCCTGAAGGGAATCCACCTGTCGATGGCCTCGCGGCTGGTGAAGCTGCTGAAGGTGACCGGCATCACCAAGGGCACGGTGCTGCTGACCGGCGGGCTGGCTTTGGATGCGGGGCTGCTCGCCGCGCTGCAGGAGGAGCTGGTGAATGAGAAAATCACCGGGCTCGAGGCGGTGAGCCATCCTGACTCGATCTACGCCGGCGCCATCGGCGCCGCGCTGTGGGGCGATTTCCGCCATCACAAGTTGCAGGAATTGCAGCAGCGCGTTGCCGCGTGAAAGGAGACTGCTGATGGCCTTGATGATCAACGAAACCTGCACCGCCTGCGACGCGTGCGTGCCGGAATGCCCGAACGACGCGATTACCGCGGGGAACCCGATCTACGTCATCGATGCGCTGAAGTGCACCGAGTGTGTGGGGGCGAAGGACGAGCCGCAGTGCCGGCTGGTGTGCCCGGTGAGCGATTGCATCGTCACCAACCCGGATTTCGTGGAGACGCCGGAGCAGCTGCAGGAGAAGTACCAGAGCCTGCACGGCTAGCGGCGGCGCGTCCGTTTGTCCTGGATCAATACGCCGCCGCGCGCCCGGAGTAGCGTGGAACCCGGAAAGGAGCTTCCATGGAACCCTTCGTCAATGTCCTGGTCTTCGCGACCCTGGCGGTCCTCGCCGTGCTGCTCGGCTACGGCCTGTTCGACGCCTGGCGGCGCGTGTTGCGAAATTCCACGCCGCTGCCGCTCTTCGACCTGCTGCGCGGCGAAGGCCTCAGCCCGGTCGAAGCGCAGGACGCGCTCGGCGCGGAGGCGCTCGCCCACGCCGCCCGGCGCTGCACGCTCTGCGTCGGCGGCGCGGATTGCAGCGCGCGGCTCGCGGCCGGCGATTGCCCGAACGCAAGCCTGTTCGCCGAGCTCAGGCGGGCGCGCCTCTGAGCGCGGCGCTACGCCTTGTCGTTCAGCATGCGCGCGATCTCGTCCTCGCCCAGGGGCCGCTTGTGCTTCACGCGCAGGCTCTCGGCCCATTCCTGCGCGAAGTCGCGCTGCAGGGCGCGGTTGATGGCGTAGGTGATTAGCATCGCGATCAGCGCGCCGAGGCTCGCGAGCGCCATGTCCTTGTGCGCGTCCCAGACGTCGCCCTGGGTGCCGAGGTAGGCCTGGCCCAGCTCACCGCCGAACGCCTCGGCGGCCACCCACTCGACCAACTCGTAGATCATCGAGGTCGACATGGTGAGGTCGAGCGGCAGGAAGTAGCTCCAGAAGCCGCGCGCCGAGGCCACGCGCCAGAACACTTCCCGTATCGGGTAGGCGAGCAGCAGGCCGTAGGCGAGGTGGATCACCCGGTCGAAGTTGTTGCGCTCCCAGCCCACCAGGCTGTTGAACGTCCTGCCGGTGAGCGCCTGGAACCACGTGTCGTAGGGCACTTCGCTGTACGTATAGTGCGAGCCGACCTCGTGCAGGCAGAGGAACAGGAAGATCAGCGTGTAGGAGATGCGCGACAGCGTCAGCCGCTTGTAGGTGAGCGCGACCACCACCACGAACACGACCACCAGGGCGTTCTCCAGCGCCCAGTCGGCGCGATGCCAGGGCGCAATCGCCAGCGCGGCAAACACAAGGGCGAACAGCACCCCGAGCACGAGCAGATACCGGTGGTGGCTCATGCGCGCAGCTTACCGCAGGGCTGGCGCCGCGCGATCAGCGCCAGGCCGAGCGCGACCAGCGCCATGCCACCGGCCAGGCCCGGGGTCAGGCGCTCGCCCAGGATCGCGATGCCGAGCAGCACCCCGGCGACCGGGGCGACGAAGTTGAAGCTGATCATCACGCTCGGCGAGTAGCGGCGCATCAGGTAGAAGTTCACCGTGAACGCGAGCCCCGCGACCACGATCCCCTGGTACAGGATGCCGGCGAGCGGCGCGGGGCCGATCCGCTCCCAGACGATCTCCTCCCACGCCAGCGCCCCGGCCAGGAACAGCGGCAGCGACACCAGCATCTGCCAGAGGGTGAGGCGCGCTTCGTTCATGCTGCGCAGCAGCCGCCCGCTGAGCGCCAGCCGCAGTCCCAGCAGGCAGGCGCTCGCGAGCACGATCCAGTCGCCCGCGCTGCCGATCGGCTGCGCGAGCCCCGCGCCGCGCGTGAGCACCAGCGCGACGCCGCCGAAGGCGACGGCGACGCCGAGCGCGCGCGCAGCGCTCACACGCTCGCCGGGGATGAGAAAGTGCGCGAACAGAATCCCGAACAGCGGATTGGCGGCGATCAGCACCGCGCCGTTGGCCGCGGTCGTGGCGCCGAAGCCGACGTTCATGAGCGCGATCTGCAGCGTGAAGAGCGCGCCCAGGGCGAGGAGCGCCGGCCACTCGCCGCGCGCGGGCAGCACCGGAATGCGCGCGTAGCGCGCCCAGGCGAGCACGCACAGGCAGCCGAGCGCGAAGCGCAGGAATCCGCTCCACAGCGGCGGGAACGCCTCCAGCCCGAGCTTCACCGCCACGGGGTTGCCGCCCCAGAGGACGTGGATCGCCAGGGCGGCGAGGA
>CAZAEG010000021.1:0-7681 GCA_964484035.1 uncultured Enterobacteriaceae bacterium
TAGGCGAGCATGCGACCGACGCGGCCGAGACGATCACCTCGTGCGCGACCTTCCTCGCTTCGCTGATCCACGACACGAAGCGCATCAAGCTCGGCACCGGCACGCTCAACCTGCCCAATTCGCACCCGGTGACGGTCGCCACCACGGTGGCGATGCTCGACAACCTGCTCGAGGGGCGCTTCATCATGGGCATCAGCCCGGGAGGCCTGCCCTCCGACATGGAAGCGTTCGAGAACCTCGGCAAGGACCGGGGGAAGATGTTCCTCGAGTGCATCAACCACGTGCTCGCCCTCTGGGCCGGCGAGCCGCCCTACGACCTGAAGGGCGAGATCTGGAACATCTCCACCGCGAAGACCCAGATCCTCGACATCGGCCAGGGCATAATGCTCAAGCCCTTCCAGAAGCCGCACCCGCCGATCGTGGTGACCGCGGTAGAGCCGTTCTCCAAAGGGGTCACGGCGGCCGCGGCGCGCGGCTGGGAGCCGATCTCGGCGAACTTCCTGCTGCCGCAATGGGTGAAGTCGCACTGGGGCCGCTACGCTGAAGGCTGCCAGCAGGGCGGCCGTGCGGCCGACCCCGCGAACTGGCGCGTGGCGAAGACGGTGTTCGTGTGCGACGACGCGAAGAAGGCGAAGGCGTACGGCCTCGGTGCGCAGAGCCCGTACCGCTTCTACTACTCGCAGCTCCTGACCAAGCTCAAGCGCGCCGGGCGCGCGAACCTGTTCAAGCACGCCAAGGACGCGCCGGACGACTCGGTGACGCTGGACGGCGTGGTGAACGACCTGGTGATCGCGGGTCCCGTGAACGAGGTGGTCGACAAGTTGCTCGCGTTTCGCGAGCAGGTGGGCGACTTCGGCACGCTGCTGTATTGCGGCATCGACTGGGCGGATGCGGCGCTGGGCCGCCGCTCGCTCGAACTGATGGCCGGGAAGGTGATGCCCGCGGTGAACCGGGCCCTGGACGAAGAGGAACCCAAGCGTGCGACTGCTCTCTAGCCGCGTGCCCTACTCGGCGATCGTCGACCGGCCGCCGCTGCGGCTGCCGGACAAGGGCCGGCTCGTGGTGTGGACCATCGTCAATGTCGAGGAATGGTCGATCGAGCGGCCGATGCCGCGCACGGTGCTCTCGCCGCCCCTCGGCCAGCCGCTCCTTCCCGACCTGCCCAACTGGGCCTGGCACGAGTACGGCATGCGCGTGGGCTTCTGGCGGCTGCTCGAGGTGCTAGAGCGCTGCAAGGTGGTGCCCACGCTCGCCATCAACGGCTCGGTGTGCAAGACCTATCCGCGCATCGCGCAGGCCGCGCGCGAGGCGCACTGGGAGTTCATGGGCCACGGCTACGTGCAGCGGCCGATGCACCACCTCGAGAACCAGAAGCAGGCCATCGACCAGACCATCGCCGCGATCCGCGAGTGCACCGGCAAGCCGCCGCGCGGCTGGGAGAGCCCGGGACTCACCGAGACGCCCGAGACCCTCGACCTGCTGGCCGAGGCCGGCATCGAGTACGTCGCCAACTGGCCGGTCGACGACCAGCCCTGCCGCATCGAGACCGCAAAGGGCCACGTGGTCGGGCTGCCCTACACGCTGGAGATGAACGACATCGCGATGATGGTGGTGCAGCACCATCCGTCCGAAGAGTGGCTGCGCCGCGGCATCGATCAGTTCGAGCGCCTGTACGCCGAGAGCGAGCGCATCACCCGCATCATGGCGCTCAGCGTGCACCCCTACGTGAGCGGCGTGCCGCACCGCATCGGCTACGTCGAGAAGCTCTACGCCCACATCGCCTCGCGCCCGGGCGTGCTGCACTGGACCGGAGAGAGGATCCTGGACTGGTATGTCGCAGAAACCGCGAAAAAGAGCGGCTGAGGCCGAAGCGCCGGACTACGCCGAGCTGCGCGGCCGCGCCGAGCAGCTGCTCCCTGTGCTGCGCGAGCGCACCGCGCAGTGCGAGGAGCTGCGGCGCATGCCCGAGGAGACGCTGAAGAACTTCCACGACACGGGCCTGTTCCGCTTCCAGCAGCCGAAGCGCGTCGGCGGCTCGCAGTGCGACTTCGTCACCGTGGTCGAGCTCGGCGCGCTGGTGGCGCGCGCCTGCGCCTCCAGCGCCTGGAACCTCGTCAACCTGGGCTCGCACCACCTGCTGCTCGGCATGTTTCCGCCCAAGGCGCAGGACGACGTGTGGAACGAGTCGGTCGACACGCTCATCGCCTCCTCGTTCGTGTTCCCCGCCGGGCGCGCGACGCGCGTCGAGAGCGGCTACCGGCTCTCGGGGCGCTGGCCGTTCTCGAGCGGCGTCGATCCCAGCGACTGGAACCTGCTCGCCGGCCAGGTCGTGCTGGAGGAAGGCGAGCCGCCCGAGCAGCGCGTGTTCCTGCTGCACAAGTCGCAGTACGCGGTGCACGACACCTGGCAGGCGGGCGGCCTGCGCGGCACGGGCAGCAACGACGTCGAGGTGAAGGACCAGTTCGTGCCCGGGCACCGCACGCTCGCCGTGGCCGACACGAAGGGCGGGCCGACGCCCGGGAGCGCCGTGAACCCGGGGCCGCTCTTTCAGATGCCGGTGTTCGCGCTCTTTCCCTACATGCTCTCGGGCGTGGCGCTCGGCATCGCCGAGGGGCTCATCGACCAGTTCGCGCAGGGCTCGGCCGGGCGCGGCAAGATGACCGGGGCGAAGATCGCCGCGGTGCAGAGCGTGCAGCTCAGGCTCGGCGAGGCGGCGGCCTTCGCGCGCGCCTCGCGTCTGTTCCAGGTGGGCAACTGCACCGAGGCCCAGGAGATGATCGCGCGCGGCGTGGTGCCCGACCTGCCCCTGAAGACGCGCTACCGCCTGGAGGGCGCGTACTCGGTGGACTTCGCGGTGCGCGCGGTGGACACCATGTTCATGCTCTCGGGCGCGAGCGGGCTCTACGAATCGGGTCACGTCGCGCGCGCGATGCGCGACGCGCACGCGGTGAAGCAGCACTTCTCGTTCAATACCGACGTCGCCGGGACGACCTACGGGCGCGTGGCGCTGGGCCTGCCTTGCGACAACCCTATGCTTTGAGCTCGGCGGCGGTGAGCTGCGGCCGGATGCCAGCCGCCGCGGCCTCGGCGTTGGCGTAGCTGAGCTCGACCTTCACGTCGTTGACCGGGTCCTTGAGGAACAGCTGGTACAGGCCCTGGTCGTCGACCATGCGCTGCTGGAACGGGATGCCGAGGCTTTGCAGGTGCTCGATCATCTGCTCGAGGCCCGTGCCAAAGAAGGCGATGTGGTCGATGACCCCGCTGCCGGATTCGGCCTGGGACTCCTGCCCGAGGTAGCGCTTGCGGTTCTCGGAGACGTTCCTGCCGCCCTCGCTCACGTGCAGCACGTCCTTCTCACCCAGGTACAGCCACGCCACGGGGAACTTGAAGTCCGGGTGCGGCCCCTCGCGCATGCCGAGCGCACTGACGTACCAGTCGCGCGTCGCCGCGAGGTCCTTGGTCTGCAGCAGGTAGTGGTCGATGCGCTCGAGCGCCATGGCTAGTTCTGCCGCGCCGCCGCGGTGCGCTTGCCGTTCGACTTGGTGAGCGTCACCGCCGAGGCCGAGCCCTTGCCCGCCCAGGCCGCGGCATCGATCACCTCGCCGAGGAAATTGAGCTCGATGGTGACGTCGTCGGGGTCCCTGAGGAAGATCTGGAACAGCTTCGACTCGGGAAAGCTGCGGTAGTGCATCTCGACCTTGTGCTTCTGGATGCGCTTTCTCACTTCCTCGGGCTTCTTCGCGAGGAAGGCGATGTGGTCGACCGTGCCCGAGCCGTTCGCGCCCTTGCGGTGCTTCCTCAGCAGGAACTGGTCGCGGATCCGGCTCGGCGCCTGCGAGGCGAGATGCACGCAGATGTTGCCGCCCGCCTTCAGCCAGTAGCCGGGAAAGCCGAAGTCCGGGCGCTCGCCGGCGAGCTTCAGGCCGAGCACCTGCTGGTAGAACTTGCGCGTCTTCTCCAGGTTCTTCGCGACCAGCAGGTAGTGGTTGAGTTCGGTGACGGGCATGCGTCCTCCTGCGTGGTTCCGTGGCGGCTATTGTCCCCCATCAGCGGGGCGGTCGAAAAGTGTCGTGGAACGACTCGA
Organism: uncultured Enterobacteriaceae bacterium; assembly: GCA_964484035.1. Classification (GTDB taxonomy): domain Bacteria; phylum Pseudomonadota; class Gammaproteobacteria; order Burkholderiales; family SG8-39; genus JAABQT01. The sequence goes on from CAZAEG010000021.1 coordinate 4,085, forward strand.
GCGGCAGCGATTCGAGGAAAGCGCGCATCTCCGCGCCGGCCATCGCCATGCCCGTGCGCGCGACGCGCGCGGCGTTCTCCCGCTCGAGCGCGTCCAGCATCGCCTCGGCGGTCCGGTCGAGGGCCAGCATCATGCCGAGGGTGCGGCGCGGCATGTTGCGCGGGAAGCGGCCGGCGAGCAGCGCGCTGAACAGCGGCAGCCGCCGCGCCGTGTACGCGAGGTCGCGCTTGAGGGCGGACCCGACGGGGTTGCGCAGCTCGTAGCCCTGCTCGTCCATCACCGCGTAGATGTGCGTGATCACCGCGTCGGTCATGCGCGAGCGCTGCGTCTTGCCGAGGTTGCGCCACTCGGCGACCAGCGCGAGCCGCGTCTCGACCTCCAGGTCGGAAGGCGCGAAGGAGGCCTCGGCGCGGATGCCGATGGCCCTGAGGAACGCATCGTTCTTCATGCGCAGCACCGTGCGGTAGCGCGGCAGCCGCAGCCGTCCGCCCGAGGCCACCATGTAGCCGAGCGAGGCGACCTCCGAGCAGAACAGCTCCGCGCCGGCGCCCACGCCGTCCATCACCATGCCGAAGTCGTAGGGGACGTTGCGGCCGCGCGACGAGGCGCGGGCGACGCGCTCGTGCATGATGCGCGCGGCCTCCGCGGCGAGCGCGGCATCGGGGTGGCGGAACACCTGCGCGCGCGACTTGCCGTCGGTCAGGTACTTCTCCAGCGGCGCGACCACCGAGCCGATCTCGATGTGCGCTTCGATGGTGTAGGGCTGCCGCGTGGCCGGGTCGACGTACACCAGCGCCGCGTGGCTGAAGTTGCCGTCGACTTCGCCCAGGCGCGCGATCGCGCCGCTCACGAACGCGGTGCCGCGGCTGATCAGCACGTCGCCCGAGCGCAGCTCGAGCTTCGCCCCGAACTTCGGGTTGAGCAGCAGCGAGGGCTCGTCGCCGGCGAACACGCGCTCCTCGCGCGCGGCCGGGAGAAAGTGCTCGGCGAGGTACTCGCTCATGAAGAGCGAGGCGCGCATGGTGTGGCGCATCGCCGCCACGCACTCCGGCGGCACCGGGCCCTCGGCCTCCAGGCGCGCGAGCGCCGCCCGCAGCTCGAGCTTGGCGTGGAAGATGTCGCGCACCAGGGGGCCCGCCTCGCGCCTCGCCTCGCCGAGGTCGAAGTGGCTCACCGGGGCGCGCCAGAGATTGTCGTAGATCGCCCTGAGAAAGGAGGCGCAGGTCTGCGCGTTGAACTCGGGCGCGGCGATGCCCGCGCGGAACAGGCGCAGCCCCGTGGCGAGGCTGCGCGGCACCGGGATGGTTTCGGTCGCGCCGGGCTGCTGCGGGACGCGCAGCTCGGCGGGCGCCGCCGCCGGGACGAGGAGCAGCGCGAGCGCGATGGCGCTACAGGGTCGGATGCGCGTACCTGCCTCCGAGCGCGGCGGTGCCGAAGGCCGCCCCGGCGATGTCGAAGTTGAACGAGAAGTGCTGGTTGATCGCCTGCGCGTCCCTCAGGTAGCGCTGCAGGGGGTCGCGCAGGTAGATCGCGTTCGCGCCGTAGAACGACCACAGCGTCTCGATCGCCTCGCGGCACTGCATGACGGCGAAGGTGTTCTGCGCCCTGAGCCGCAGCTTGGCCTCCATGTCGAGCGGCTCGCCCTTGCCGAACAGGATCGCCGACTCGCGCATCAGGCTTCTCGCCGAGTCGATCAGCACGCGCGCTTTCGCCATCTTCACCTGTACCGCCTGGAAGTCGGCGACCTTGGCGCCGGTGTAGGTGCCGACGCGGCTGGTGAATTTGTCCTTCACGTGCTCGAAGGCGCCTTCGGCGGTGCCGAGGGCGGTGGCCGAGAGCGGGTGGCCGGCCGCGGCGGTGAGCGCCACCTTGTAGAGGGTTCCAGGGTTGTACTTCCCGCCCGGATGCTCCGCGCCGCCGCGGCACTTCGCCAATTCGAGCGCGCGGCGCTCGGGCACGAAGAGCTCCTTCACTTCCACATCCTTGCTGCCGGTGCCGACCATGCCCATCGCGTACCAGGTGTCGTGGATCTGGTAGTCCGATTTCGGCACCAGGCAAAGGCGCCAGTCGATGGCGGTCTTGCCGTCCTCGCCGTATACCGTCACCGCGAGCATGTTCCAGTCGGAGTTGTCCACGCCCGAGGAAAACGGCCAGCGGCCGCTGACGATGAAGCCCTTGTCCGTTTTCCTTCCCCTGCCTGCAGCGAGAGCGATCGAGGAAGCGATCAAGGCGTCCGGGTTCTTGTCCCACACCTCATGCTGCGTCTGCGGCTCGTAGTAGCCGAGGATCCAGTGGTGGCAGCCCAGATTGCCCACGTTCCAGGCGGTCGAGGGGCAGCCGCGCGCGAGCTCGGCGACGATGTCGACGACGGCGACGAACGGCAATTCCATCCCGCCGAATCTCTTCGGCTGGTGGTAGCGGAACAGGCCCTGCTCGTGCAGCAACTGCTCGTTCTCCCTGAGGAGGACGCGTGCGTCCTCGCTCGCCTGCGCGCGTTCCCTGAGCGTCGGGACGCACTCGCGCGCGCGGCGCATCGCCTCGTCGTAGGAGACGTTGCTGAAGTCGCGACGGTCGGATTGCGGGAGGGTGCCGATGCGCGCAGGCTACGCCTTTCGCGGCGCCGGGAAAAGCTCAGTAGCCGTAGAACTCCTCGCAACGCATGTCGTCGGCGTGGACGCCCAGGCTTTCCAGCATCGATTGCATGGCCATCGTCATGCCGGGCGGTCCGGCGAAGTAGTAGACCGGGCGCTTGAGGTCCGCGAGGTATCGCTCGAGCATGTCGGGCCGGATGAAGCCCGTCTCCCCTTGCCACGGCCGCGAGGACTTCTCCGCCTCGGACATGGTCGCGACCAGCCGGTAATTGGGGTTGCTGCGCTCGAGCGTGCGCAGCTCTTCGAGGAATGCCGCGTCCTCCGGGCGCCGATTCGAGTAGAACAGGACGATGCGGCGGGGAAGCCTGTCTGCCGCAGCGTGCCGCGCCATGCACAGAAAAGGCGTCACGCCGATGCCGCCGGCAAGGAACACCGCGGGGCGCGCCGCGTCCTCGTGCAGCAGCATCACGCCGCTCGGACCGTCGATACGGATCGGCGCGCCGGGCACGGCGGACTTGAGCACGCGCTTGAAAGCCGAGTCGCGCATGCGCGTCGCAATCATGAGCCCGGGCTCGTGCGGCGCGGATGCGATCGTGAACGTGCGGCCGGGCCCCTGGGCATCGGTCTCGGGCGGATCGACCAGCGTGAAGACGGCGTTCTGGCCCGCCTCATGCGCAAAGCCGGCGGGCTTGTCGAAATAGAAGGCCATGGTGCCTTCTGCGACCGTCTCGCGCCGGCGCAGCGCGCTTTCGTACACCGCCACGGAATGCTCTAGTAGGCCCGGATGCCCGGAAACGGGTCCTCGACCTCCTGGCGCTTGCCGGCGTCGTCGTACCAGTAGAGCTTGCCGGACTGTTCGTCCTTTGCGAGCTTGTGCGAGCCGTCGCAGAAAGGCTGATTCTTCGACAGGCCGCATCGGCACAGCGAGACTTCCTTGCCATCGATGACGTAGCGGGCGGGTTCCAGCAGCGTGCGTTTCACTATGCGTGCCATTGGGTTTCCTTCG
>CAZAEG010000022.1:0-7493 GCA_964484035.1 uncultured Enterobacteriaceae bacterium
CGTCATGCTCGACGACTACTTCGTCGACGGCCTGGTGCACATCTCGGAGCTCGGGCGCGACTACTTCGAGTTCGACGCCGCGCGCCACATGCTGCTCGGCAGCCGCACGAAGAAGCGCTACCGGCTGGCCGACCGCATGAAAGTCAAGCTGGTGCGCGTCGACCTCGATTCGCGCAAGATTGACTTCGTGCCGGCGTGAAGCGCGAGCGCGAGCCGCGGGTGGTGTTCGGGTTTCATGCCGTGCTGGCGCGCCTGCGCGCCGACCCGTTATCCGTGCTCGAGCTCTACGTGGACGAGACGCGCGGCGACGCGCGCATCCGCGATGTCGCCGCGGTCGCCGAGCGCGCGGGCGTCAAGGTGATGAAGGTGCCGACCAAGCGCCTGGACGGGTTCTACGGCGGCGGGCGCCACCAGGGCGTCGTCGCTCGCATCGAAGTGAAAAGCCTCGGCCACAGCCTCGACGAGATCCTGGAACAGGTGCAGGGGCCGCCGTTGCTATTGCTATTGGATGGAGTGACCGACCCCCACAACCTCGGCGCCTGCCTGCGGGTGGCGAACGCGGCCGGCGTGCACGCGGTAGTGGCGCCCAAGGACCGGGCGGCGGGGATCAGCGCCGCGGTGTCCAAGGTGGCGAGCGGCGCTGCTGAATCCACGCCCTACCTGATGGTCACCAACCTCGCGCGCACCATCGACGAACTGAAGGAGCGCGAGATCTGGATTGTCGGCACCGACGAGCGCGCCGAGCAGTCCCTCTATCAGGCCAACCTGCCCGAGGCGATCGCCTGGGTGCTCGGGGCCGAAGGCGAGGGCATGCGGCGCCTGACGCGGGAGAAGTGCGACCTGCTGGTGCGCATTCCCATGGCGGGCGAGGTGGGGAGTCTCAATGTTTCAGTGGCGGCGGGCGTATGCCTGTTCGAGTCCGTGCGGCGCAGGTTGCCCGGCCGCGGCGCTGGTAGTATCATTTGACTACCCGATGTCAGTCACCGCCACCAGCCTGAAAGTCCCGCGCAAACTCAAGACGCGCATCGAGCAGCTGTCCAGGCGCTCCGGCGAGTCCGCCCATGCCTTCATGCTGCGCGCCCTCGAAGGGCACGTCGAGGCCGCGGAGCGCTACCAGGCGTTCATCGACGACGGCATCCGTGCGGACGAGGCGATGCAGCGCAGCGGCCTCGGCTATGCGGCGGGCGACGTGCACGCCTACCTTGAGGCGAAGATTCGGGGCCGCGCCGCCCGTCGGCCGAAGCCCGTGCGGTGGCGAAAGTAATCTACTCGGCCGAGGCGCTGGCCGACCTCGAACGCATCATCGAGTTCCTGCTGGAATCATCGCCCGCAGCGGCGGCCGCGGCGCTGTCGCAGATCCGTAGCGCGGTCACGATACTGGAAGCGCATCCGCGCGTCGGCCGGCGCATCGACGCGCACCGCCGAGAACTGGTGATAACGTATGGCGCCGCCGGCTACCTCGCGCTGTATCGCCACGTTGTGCCGCCGGACGTGGTGCGGGTGCTGCGCATCAGGCACCAGCGGGAGGCGGGGTACAAGGACTAGCTCCGCGGGCATCGACGCTTCCGGGGGAATCACTTCCGATGTTTCCAGGTTCCCAATATTCCAGTACAATCCGCGCCCTTCCTTGCCATACCGCCCGCATGAGTGGATGGCTCAACCCATAAGGAGAATCACCGTATGCGGCATTACGAAATCTGCTTCATCGTCCATCCGGACCAGAGCGAGCAGGTGCCGGCGATGATCGAGCGCTACAAGGGCGTCATCGGCCAGCGCAACGGCATCGTGCACCGGCTGGAAGACTGGGGCCGGCGCCAGCTCACCTACCCGATCCAGAAGGTGCACAAGGCGCACTACGTGCTCATGAACATCGAGTGCGACCAGGAGACGGTCAACGAGCTCGAGCACTCCTTCAAGTTCAGCGACGCGGTGCTGCGCCACCTCATCATCAAGATGACCAAGGCAGTCACTGCGCCGTCGCCGATGATGAAGGAGGAAAAGTCCCGGTCGGTGATGGAGCGCGCGCCCGAGGCGAAGTTCGCCGAGGCGCCGGCTCCCTGAATCAGGTCAGGATCCGCGGGCGGCTGATCGAGCTCGGGGCGCTGCGGCATACGCCCGCGGGCGTCCCGGCGATCGAGTTCCGCCTGCGCCATGAATCCGAACAGCACGAAGCCGGAGCCAAGCGACAAGTGAGCGCCGAGATTTCCGCCATCGCCTTCGACGTGCAGGCACGCCTGCTCGCCGCCTGCGCGCTAGAGCGCGCGCTCGAGGTGCAGGGGTTCCTCGCCGCCAAGAGCCGCCGCTCGAAGAAGCTCGTGCTGCACGCCACCCACATCGAATTCGCAGAAGGAGAGTAGAGATGCCGCCGCCGCGCAGAGGCAAGTTCAAAGGCAAAGGCAAGTTCGGCAAGGACAAGAAGGACCGCGGGCAGCGGGCCCTTTTCCGCCGCCGCAAGTTCTGCCGCTTCACCGCCGACAAGGTCGAGTGGATCGACTACAAGGACATCGAGGTGCTGAAGGACTTCGTCAACGAGAACGGCAAGATCATACCGGCGCGCATCACCGGCACCGCGGCCGGCTACCAGCGCCAGTTGTCGACGGCGATCAAGCGCGCGCGCTTCCTCGCGCTCCTGCCGTACACCGACCTGCACTGAGAGCGCACGCCATGCAAGTGATTCTCCTGGAGAAAGTGGCCAACCTCGGCGACCTCGGCGAGGTCGTCAAGGTGAAGGACGGCTTCGCGCGCAATTTCCTCATTCCGCAGGGCAAGGCGAAGCGCGCGACCGAAGCCAACCTGAAGGCGTTCGAGACGCGGCGCGCCGAGCTGGAAAAGACGCAGGCCGAGCAGCTCGCCAAGGCGCGCGAGCGCGGCGCCAAGCTCGACGGGCTCACGCTGCAGATCGCGCAGAAGGCGGGCCCCGACGGCCACCTTTTCGGCTCGGTGACGAACTACGACATCGTAGAGGCGCTGCAGAAGCAGGGCCACGAGGTGGAGCGCGCGCAGGTGCGCATGCCCGCCGGGCCGCTGAAGCAGGTCGGCGAGTATCCGATCCAGCTGCAGCTGCACACCGACGTCGTCGTGACGGTGAACGTGGCGGTGCTCGGCGAAAGCTGACAGCTTGCACACACGATAGCGACAGCTTAATCACAGGTTGTGCACAAGGTGCGTCGGCGGCATTTGAGGTAAATTGCGGGCATGGCAATGCCGCAGCCCGTCGCGCGTCAAGAGAACGCGGATCCCCAGCTCGTCGCCCTGCGCGTCCCGCCGCACTCCGTAGAAGCCGAGCAGTCGCTGCTCGGCGGGCTGCTCCTCGACAACCAGGCCTTCGACCGCATCGCCGACCTGGTCACGGCGAGCGATTTCTACCGCGACGACCACCGCCGCATCTGGCGCCACATCGCCAGGCTCGTCGAGGCCGGCAAGCCCGCCGACATGGTCACCGTCTCGGAGTCGATCGAGGCGAGCGAGGACAAGGACAAGACCGGCGGCCCGGCCTACCTCGGGGCGCTGGCGCAGAACACGCCCAGCGCGCTCAACATCCGGCGCTACGCCGAGCTGGTGCGCGAGCGCGCGGTGCAGCGGCGCCTGGCGCAGGTGGCCACCGAGATCGCCGAGAACGCGCTCAGCCCCTCGGGCAAGGACGTCGGCCAGATCCTCGACGAGGCGGAATCGCGCATCCTCGAGATCGGCGAAGCGGGCTCGCGCCACGGCACCGGCCTCGAGGACATCAAGCCGGTGCTGGCGCGAGTGCTCGAGCGCATCGACTACCTGTATCACCGCGACAATCCTTCCGACGTCACGGGCATCCCCACCGGCTTCAACGATCTCGACAGCAAGACCGCGGGGCTGCAGCCGGGCGACCTGATCATCGTCGCCGGGCGCCCGTCGATGGGCAAGACGGCGTTCGCGCTGAACATCGCCGAGCACGTGGCGCTGCACGCGCTGCTGCCGGTGGCGGTGTTCAGCATGGAGATGAGCGGCACGCAGCTGGCGACGCGCCTGCTGGGCTCGATCGCGCGCGTCGACCAGCACAAGATGCGCACCGGGCGGCTCTCGGACCAGGAGTGGCACGACCTCTCGGAGGCCATGGGGCGGCTGCACGACGCGCCGATCTTCATCGACGAGACCGCGGCGCTTAACGCGCTCGAGGTCAGGACGCGGGCGCGGCGACTGTGGCGCCAGTTCGGCGGCAAGTTGGGCCTGGTGGTGGTGGACTACCTGCAGCTCATGTCCTCGTCGAATCCCAAGGCGGGCGAGAACCGCGCCACCGAGCTCTCGGAGATCTCGCGCTCGATGAAGGCGCTCGCCAAGGAGCTGGCGGTACCGGTGATCGCGCTGTCGCAGCTCTCGCGCGCCGTGGAGAGCAGGAACGACAGGCGGCCGATGATGTCGGACCTGCGCGAATCGGGGGCCATCGAGCAGGACGCCGACGTGATCCTGTTCATTTACCGCGACGAGGTCTACCACCCGGACAAGCCCGAGGCCAAGGGCCGCGCCGAGGTGATCATCGGCAAGCAAAGGAACGGCCCCATCGGCAAGGTCGAGCTCACCTTCCTCGGCCAGCACACGCGCTTCGCCAATTTCGCCGACCCGGGCACGTTCTGAGACAATCGGCGGGTCGCTTCAGTCACAGGAGGGCGCGATGGCCGAGCCGCTGATTCCGCAGAAGTCGCCCTATGCCGTGGAGCTCGCGCCGGGCGACTACTGGTGGTGCGCCTGCGGCCTGTCCAAGCGCCAGCCGTTCTGCGACGGCACGCACAAGGGCGGGCCGTTCACGCCGGTCAAGTTCTCGGTGGCGGAGGCGCAGAAGGTATGGCTGTGCGGCTGCAAGCACACCGCCAAGCAGCCGTTCTGCGACGGCACCCACCAAAAAATCACGTAACATCGTCGTCCGGGCGTTCCGCCCGTACGGGACTGCAGAAAGGGCGTCGTTACTTCTTGGTGGCCGTCCAGCGCCCCTCGGTGCCGTTGTCGGCGCGAAACGACCCCTCCATGCGCGCGCCGATCACGCGCCCGCTGAAGTCGCGGCGCACGCCCTTGACGTCGACGTAGGCAAAGGCGATGAGGTAGCCGCGCAGCCGCGCCTCGCGCAGCCCGCCGAGCACGGGGCCCAGGGTCACGGTGCCGTCGATCTTCTGGTAGCGCTGCTCGAGCGCCATCTCCAGCTTCTCGGCGGCGCCGCCGCCGACGAGCTCCAGCGACCACGCGCCCGCCACCGCGGCCGGCACCACCCAGAAATAGGCGCGGCGCCCGTCGAGGCTGGAGATCTCGTCGGCCTCCCAGTCGTCCATGCTGAACGAGTGCGACACCACGCGCGTGCCCGGGCGCATGGCGAGCAGCTGCGGCCGCAGCTTCAGGTTGAGCGCCGGCAGCAGGTACATGGTGACCACCGTCGCCTGCGCGAAATCGGACACGAAGATATCCCCCTGCACGATGCGCGCGCGGCCCGCGACGCCGGCGCGCTCGACGTTGCGCTGCGCGTGGCGCGCCATGTCCGCGTCGTACTCGATGCCCAGTGCGCGCGCGCCGAACTTCTTCGCCGCGGCGATGGCGATCTTGCCGTCGCCGGCGCCGAGATCGACGACGTAGTCGTTCGCCGTGACCTGCGCCATGCGCAGCATGCGCTCGACCACCTCGTCGGGGGTCGGCACCCAGATGACGTCCTTGCCGGCCTGGCCGACGTGCGGCTCGTAGTCCTTGCCCTTCTGCGCGGCGGCGGGCAAGGCGATGGCGAGCGCGGCGAGCGCGGCCACGGCGGGTCGAAGCCAGTACACGATGGCGACTCCTGAAATGAGCGGAAGGCGGATTCTACAGCGTGGCGGCGGCGTGGTCGGCGAGGCGGGAGCGCTCGCCGCGCGCCAGCGTCACGTGCCCGGCGTGCGACCAGTCCTTCATGCGGTCCACCACGTAGGTGAGGCCGGAGGAACCTTCGGTGAGGTAGGGCGTGTCGATCTGCGCGATATTGCCCAGGCACACCACCTTGGTGCCGGGCCCGGCGCGCGTCACCAGCGTCTTCATCTGCTTGGGCGTGAGGTTCTGCGCCTCGTCGATGATCAGCCACTTGTTGACGAAAGTGCGCCCGCGCATGAAGTTGAGCGACTTGATCCTGATCCTGGAGCGCACCAGGTCGCGCGTGGCGGCGCGCCCCCACTCGCCGCCCGACTCGTCCGAGGCGTTGAGCACGTCGAGGTTGTCCTCGAGCGCCCCCATCCAGGGCTGCATTTTCTCCTCCTCGGTGCCCGGCAGGAAGCCGATGTCCTCGCCCAGCGGCACCGTGACGCGCGTCATGATGATCTCCGTGTAGCGCTTCTGGTCGAGCACCAGCGTCAGGCCCGCGGCGAGCGCGAGCAGCGTCTTGCCGGTGCCCGCCTGGCCGAGCAGCGTCACGAAGTCGATGGCCGGGTTCATGAGCAGGTTGAGGGCGAAATTCTGTTCGCGGTTGCGCGCCGTGATGCCCCACACCGAGTTCTTGGCGTGCGTGTAGTCGCGCACCGTCTCCAGCACCGCGCTGCGCCCGGACTTCTCCTTGACCATGGCAACCAGGGGTCGCTCGCCCGCATCGTCGTACACGAACTCGTTCAGGAGCAGCTTCGGCATCAGCGGGCCGCGCACCCGGTAATAGGTGTGGCCTTCCTTCTTCCAGGATTCCACGTCGCGGCCGTGCGTGTCCCAGAAGTCCGCCGGCAGGCGGCGCACGCCCGCGTACAGGACGTCCGTGTCCTCCAGCACCTTGTCGTTGAAGTAGTCCTCCGCCGCGAGGCCGAGCGCGCGCGCCTTGACGCGCATGTTGATGTCCTTGGATACCAGGATGACGCGCCGCCGCGGCGCCGCCTTCTGCAGGTGCCGCACGACCTGCAGGATATGGTTGTCGGTCTTGCCGGCGGCGAAGGTCGCGGGCAGATCGCCGTTGATGGCCTCGGTCTGCAGGTACAGGCGCCCCGCGGCGGCCGCGCCGCCGCGCGTGCGGATGGCGAGGCCCGCCTTGATGTCGGCCACCGAGTCCGAGACGATCTCGTCGAGGTAGCGGCTGGCCTGGCGCGCGTTGCGCGCCACGTCGGAGAGCCCCCGCTTGTGGTCGTCCAGCTCCTCCAGCGTGCCGATCGGCAGGTAGACGTCGTGCTCCTCGAAGCGGAACAGGCTCGTCGGGTCGTGGATCAGCACGTTGGTGTCGAGCACGAAGAGCTTGGTGATGCGGGACTTCTTCTGCGGCGGGCGGGGCTTGTGCGCCATGGCGGTGGGGGGTTCGGCGGCGGCGGTGGTGCGGTCCGGTTCTGTCTGGGCGTCGAGCGGAGAATCAGAGGGTCTTAACAAAGTCGAGTACCTCCTGTGCGTGGCCGGGCACCTTCACCCCGCGCCATTCGCGCGCCAGCCGCCCCTCGCCGTCGATGACGAAGGTGCTGCGCTCGATGCCGCGGACCTGTCTGCCGTACATGTTCTTCAGCTTGATGACGCCGAACTGCTTGCAGACCTGCTCGTCGGCGTCGGCGAGCAGC
>CAZAEG010000023.1:0-4417 GCA_964484035.1 uncultured Enterobacteriaceae bacterium
CAGTCGCGCCATCGCGTCGGCCGCGGTGGCGGCTCGGGGTGGGGCAAGACCGCGGGGCGCGGCCACAAGGGCCAGCGCGCCCGCTCGGGCGGGTACCACAAGGTCGGCTTCGAGGGCGGGCAGATGCCGCTGCAGCGCCGCTTGCCCAAACGCGGGTTTGCGTCCCCGACCCGCACGCACACGGCCGAGGTGCGGCTGTCCGAACTGCAGGCGATGCCGGCGGGGGATATCGATCTGGGCGCGCTCAAGGCGCAGGGCATCGTGCCGCGGCAGGCGCGTGCGGCCAAGATCATTCTTTCCGGCAAGCTGACGCGCGGCGTCACCCTCAAGGGCGTGCTGGTGACCAAGGGCGCGCGGGCGGCCATCGAGGCCGCCGGCGGCAAGATCGAGGACGCCGCGCCCGCCACGCTGGCCACCAAGGACTGAACCTTGGCGACTGCGCTTCCCGCCGCAGGACGATCCGGGCGCTATGGCGATCTCAGGCGTCGCCTGCTGTTCCTGCTCGGCGCGTTGGTGGTGTTTCGCATCGGCGCGCACATACCGGTGCCCGGCATAGACCCGAACGTGCTCGCCGATCTGTTCAGGAGCCAGCAGGGCGGCATCCTGGGCATGTTCAACATGTTCTCGGGCGGCGCGCTGTCGCGCTTCACCATTTTCGCGCTCGGCATCATGCCGTACATCTCGGCCTCGATCATCATGCAGCTGATGACGGCGGTGAGCCCGCACCTGGATCAATTGCGCAAGGAAGGCGAGTCGGGGCGCCGCAAGATCACGCAGTACACGCGCTACGGCACGGTGTTCCTGGCGCTGTTCCAGGCCACCGGCATCTCGGTGGCGCTCGAGTCCCAGGCCGGCCTGGTGCTCGACCCCGGTCTCATGTTCCGCATTACCACGGTGACCACGCTGGTGACGGGCACCATGTTCCTGATGTGGCTCGGCGAGCAGATCACGGAGCGCGGCCTGGGCAACGGCATCTCCCTCATCATTTTCGCGGGCATCGCGGCCGGACTGCCGAGTGCGATCGCGGGGACGCTGGAACTGGTGCGCACCGGCGCCATGCATCCGCTCACCGCGCTGCTCATCGCGGCGGCGGTGCTGGGGGTCACGGCGGTGGTGGTGTTCGTCGAGCGCGGCCAGCGCAAGATCCTGGTGAACTACGCCAAGCGGCAGGTCGGCAATCGCGTCTACGGCGGCCAAAGCTCGCACCTGCCGTTCAAGCTGAACATGGCGGGGGTCATCCCGCCGATTTTCGCCTCGTCGCTGATCCTCTTTCCGGCCACGCTGCTCGGCTGGTTCGGCGCGGCCGAAGGCATGAACTGGCTGCGCGACATCGCGGCCACGCTCACGCCCGGCCAGCCCATCTACGTGCTGATGTACGCGGGACTCATCATCTTCTTCTGCTTCTTCTACACGGCGCTGCAGTACAACCCGAAGGAGACGGCGGACAACCTGAAGAAGTCGGGCGCCTTCGTGCCCGGCATCCGTCCGGGCGAGCAGACCTCGCGCTACCTGGAGAAGATCCTGACGCGCCTGACGCTGGCGGGAGCGATCTATGTGACGCTCGTCTGCCTGCTGCCGGAATTCCTCATCCTGCGGTGGAACGTGCCGTTCTATTTCGGCGGCACGTCGCTGCTCATCATCGTCGTGGTGACGATGGACTTCATGTCGCAGGTGCAGGCCTACGTCATGACGCACCAGTACGAGAGCCTGCTGCGCAAGGCGAACTTCAGGGGCGGGCTGCCCGTACGTTGACGCGCGCCAGAGACGAGGAGCGGGACTATGAAAGTGATGGCATCGGTGAAGAAAATCTGCCGCAAGTGCAAGATCGTGCGGCGCAAGCGCGTCGTGCGCGTCATTTGCTCGGATCCGCGCCACAAGCAGCGGCAGGGTTGATAACGCCTTGACGAAACAAGTATAATTTCAGGTTTCCCCGGGACCCCCATGGCACGCATTGCAGGCATCAATATCCCGAATCACCAGCACGCGGACATCGCGCTGACGGCGATCTTCGGCGTCGGCCGCGCGCGCGCACAGGCGCTGTGCGCCGCCGCGGGCGTCGAGCGCAGCCGCAAGATCAAGGACTTGAGCGACGCGGAGATGGAGCGCCTGCGCGAGCAGGTGACGCGGCTCACGCTCGAAGGCGATCTGCGGCGCGAGGTGTCCATGTCGATCAAGCGCCTGATGGACCTGGGCTGCTACCGCGGCCAGCGCCACCGCAAGGGCCTGCCGGTGCGCGGGCAGCGCACGCGCACCAATGCGCGCACGCGCAAGGGGCCGCGCAAGGCGGCGATCAAGCTGAACGTGCCGGCCGGCAAGGCCGCCTAACCCGGGAACGCGACCATGGCCAGCCGGACTACCCCCTCCCAGCAGCAACTGCAGCAGACGACGTCGGCGCGCGCGCGCAAGAAGGTCAAGAAGAACGTGGCCGAGGGCATCGCGCACATCCACGCCTCGTTCAACAACACCATCGTCACCATCACCGACCGCCAGGGCAACACGCTCGCCTGGGCCACCTCCGGCAACGCCGGCTTCAAGGGCTCGCGCAAGTCGACGCCGTTTGCGGCGCAGGTAGCGGCCGAGCGCGCCGGGCGCGCGGCGCAGGAATGCGGCGTGAAGAACATCGAAGTGCGCATCAAGGGCCCGGGGCCCGGCCGCGAATCCGCGGTGCGCGCGCTCAACGCGATCGGCCTCAAGATCGCCAGCATCGCGGACGTGACCCCGGTTCCGCACAACGGCTGCCGGGCGCCCAAGCGCCGGCGCGTCTGAAAGGATAGGCAAGGAGAACGCATGGCCAGAGATCTCGGCGCCAAGTGCCGGCAGTGCCGCAGGGAGGGCGAAAAGCTTTTCCTCAAGGGCGAGAAGTGCTTTACCGACCGCTGCGCGGTCGAGCGTCGCGGCTACGCCCCCGGCCAGCACGGGCAAAAGAGCGGCAGCCGCATGTCCGACTTCGGCAAGCAGCTGCGCGAGAAGCAGAAGCTGCGCCGCACCTACGGCGTGCTCGAACGCCAGTTCCGCAAGACCTACGCCGAAGCGTCGCGCTCGAAAGGCGTCACGGGCGAGCGGCTGCTGCAGCTCCTCGAGACGCGCCTGGACAACGTCGCCTACCGCATGGGCTTCGGCGCCTCGCGCACCGAAGCGCGCCAGGTGGTGCGCCACAACGGCATCCACGTCAACGGCAAGCGCGTCAACATCCCGTCTTACCTGGTGCGCCCGGGGGACGTGGTCGAGGTGACCGGCAAGGCGAAGGAGCAGCTGCGCATCAAGGCGGCGAGCGAGGCCGCGGAGGGCCGTGGCTTCCCGGAGTGGCTGGAAGTGGACGCGAAGGCCCTGAAGGGCACCTTCAAGTCACTGCCCGCGCGCGCCGACCTGCCTTCCACGGTCAATGAAAGCCTGATCATCGAGTTGTATTCGAAGTAACGGGAAAACACGCACATGCCGCAATCCGGATTTCTAAAGCCGCGCATCGTTGACGTTCAGAACCTGTCGCCCTCGCACGCCAAGGTCACCATGGAGCCGTTCGAGCGCGGCTACGGCCACACGCTCGGCAACGCGCTGCGGCGCGTGCTGCTGTCCTCCATGCCCGGCTACGCCCCCACCGAGGTGCAGATCGCGGGCGTCGTGCACGAGTACTCGACCCTGGACGGCGTGCGCGAGGACGTGGTCGACATCCTGCTCAATCTGAAGGGCATCGTCTTCCGGCTGCATAACCGCCAGGAGGCGATCCTCAGCCTGAGGAAGAAGGGCGAGGGACCGGTGACCGCCGCGGACATCGAGCCGTCGCACGACGTGGAGATCGTGAATCCCGAGCACGTCATCGCGCAGCTGTCCACGACGGGCAAGCTGGAGATGCAGATCAAGGTGGAATCGGGGCGCGGCTACGTGCCGGGCAACATGCGCTTCCTGCCGGAGGAGACGAAGGGCATCGGGCGCATCATCCTCGACGCTTCGTTCAGCCCCGTGCGCCGCGTGTCCTACGCTGTGGAGTCGGCGCGCGTCGAGCAGCGCACCGACCTCGACAAGCTGATCATGGACATCGAGACCAACGGCTCGATCGAGCCCGAGGAGGCGATCCGCTACGCGGCGCGTGTCCTCGTCGACCAGCTGTCGGTCTTCGCGCAGCTGGAGGGCACGGCGCTGCCCGCGGAGGCGCCCAAGTCGCCGACGGTGGATCCGATCCTGCTGCGCCCGGTGGACGACCTGGAGCTCACCGTGCGCTCGGCCAATTGCCTCAAGGCCGAGAACATCTATTACATCGGCGACTTGATCCAGAGGAGCGAAACCGAGCTCCTGAAGACGCCGAACCTCGGGCGCAAGTCGCTCAACGAGATCAAGGAAGTGCTCGCTTCGCGCGGGCTGACCCTGGGCATGAAGCTCGAGAACTGGCCGCCGGCCGGGCTCGAGCATCACCGCGGATGAG
>CAZAEG010000024.1:0-4369 GCA_964484035.1 uncultured Enterobacteriaceae bacterium
TACAGGTACTTGCTGTTTCCCTTGTCCGCGCCGAGCTTCTTGCCGATGGCCTTGGTCAGCACGCGAACCGCCGGGGCGATCTGATACTCGTCGTAGTACTCGCGCAGGAAGTTGATCACTTCCCAGTGGTTCTCGCTCAGGTCGCAGCTGTCGAGGCGTGCCATTTCCTTCGCCACCTCCTCGTTCCAGTCGGTGCGGTCGGCGAGATAGCCCTCCTCGTCGGTTTCGATGGTCTTGCCGCTCACTTCGATAGACATTTCAGGATCCTCTAGGGTCAAAGCCAGGATTGCACGGCGTTGTGCTCCGCCACGAGGTCCACGAACCCCCCGTAGTCCACCAGGCGAATGCCGTCCATCACCCGGTGCTGCATGCCTCGCGCCTCGACGTCGGGCTTGAGGGCGTAGATCGAAACGGTCTTCAGAGCTTCCTGCACCTGCTTCGAGACGGCCGTGTCCCTGGCCGCCGCGTACACGCCGTCCTCGATCAGCAGCACCGCGGCTCCCTGCCGCGCGAATTTCAGGCAGGTCTCCAGCGCGCGGTGCTCGAACGGCGATTTGTTGACGGTATGCAGCATGGTTCCGGTCCTCAGAAGCTCAGGATCACGTCCTGGGCCTCCATGATTTCGGCCATGCGCTGCGCGCTCACCACCTCGACCGGCACCACCAGGTCGGCCTCGCTCAGGCCGCGCGCCTGCAGCGCTTCCGCTTCCACGTAGAGCTTGGTGACGTCGTAGTCTTCCAGGGCGCGGAAGGTCGGCGAGAAGTTCTTCATTTCCAGCCCCTTGGTGTCCTGACCGTTGGTCAGCTGGTAGACGCCGTCGCCCAGGAACGCGAGGCTCACGTCCTGCTCGAACGCCGCGCCGATCAGCACCACCTCGAGCGACTCGAGCGCGTAGATGGAGCCGTAGGGCGCCCTGCGGTTCACGTACAGGAACCGCTTGGCGACGCCGCCTGCGTTTTCCTCAGTCACCGAACACCACCAGCCGGTCGGCCTGAATGCCCGCCTCGATGAGCTGTCCCAGGCCCGAAATGCGGAACCCCGGGGCGAGATTGTCGGCGTCCTTGCCGTTGCGCTTGGCCTCGGCCGCGTCCATCAGCCCGCGCCGCTGCGCGGCCGCGATGCACACCACCAGGTCGAGCTTGTGCTTCGCGGCGAGCTCGCTCCAGCGCTTGACGATGTTGCGCTCGTCCTGCGGCGGCACGGTGAGCCGCGTGCCGTTGTTCACGCCGTCGTGATAGAAGAACACGCGGTAGATCTCGTGCCCCTTCGCCAGCGCCGCTCTTACGAACTGGTAGGCCGTGTCCGAGGCCTCGTGGGTGTAGGGCCCCTCGTTGACCAGAATGCCAAACTTCATGATCAGAATCGGATGTGGGTCGAGGCGTTGAGGCTGTTGCGCGCCCCGCGCCAGTTGTCGATGTGGAACTTGGTGAACGGCAGCCCGGTCAGCTCGAAGAACCTCGGCCAGCCGATGCGCTCCACCCAGTCGCCGACCCGCTCCCAGTCGCGCGCGTCCTTCTTGTAGGTGTAGAGGATGTTCTTCACCACCGCGGCGACTTCCGGCCAGCGCGGCGGGTTGTTGGGTAGCCCCGCCGCCACCAGCTTCTGGAACATCGGCTTGGAGCGGGCGTTGGAGTTCTTCCCGCCCACCCAGATGGCGAGCTTGGAGTGCACCGGGTCGTTGATCTGCATCGGCGGGCACGGCGGGTAGCAGGCGCCGCAGCAGATGCATTTCTTCTCATCCACTTCGAGCGAGGGCTTGCCGTTCACGATCGCCGGGCGGATCGCCGCCACCGGGCAGCGCGCCACCACCGAAGGGCGCTCGCACACGTTCGCCACCAGGTCGTGGTTGATCTTCGGCGGCTTGGTGTGCTGCACGTTGATCGCGATGTCGCCCTGGCCGCCGCAGTTGATCTGGCAGCACGAGGTGGTGATGTGCACGCGGTTGGGCATCTCCTCCTTGATGAACTCCTCGTAGAGCTCGTCCATCAGGGACTTCACCACGCCGGAAGCGTCGGTACCCGGGATGTCGCAGTGCAGCCACCCTTGCGTGTGCGAGATCATGGTCACCGAGTTGCCGGTGCCGCCGACCGGGTAGCCCGCGTCGTTGAAGGCCTGGATCAGCGGGCCGACCTTCTCCCACTTCGAGACCATCACCTCCAGGTTCGAGCGGATCGTGAAGCGCACGTGCCCCTCGCCGTACTGGTCGACGATGTCGCACAGCAGGTTGATCTCGTAGGGCCCGAGCTGGCGCTGGGTGCCGACGCGCACCGTCCAGATCTCGTCGCCCGAGTAGGCGACGTGGTGCAGCACGCCCGGCCGCGGCCGGTCGTGGTACTTCCAGTTGCCGAAGTTCTTGATCATCAGCGGATGCATGTACTGCATGCCGTCGGGACACCCGCTCTCGATCGGCGTGCGCATCTGCTTCTTCTCGACTACCTGTGCTTGTGCCACTGCGATCTCCTCAGTCCGGACTCAGGCCACCGGCTGCTGCTGGCGCTCGACCCTGCTTTTGCCTCTCAACCCATTTCGCCGCTTCCTGGTCCCAGTCGTCCAGGCGTACGTAGGAGCTGGTGCGCGGATGCGCGATCATGTTCGGATCGACCTCCACGCCGATGCCCTCCAGGAAGTTCGCCAGCCCGATGCGCTCGATCATCTCGCCGCAGCGCTCGTGCTCCAGGCCGTTCTCCGCCCAGAAATCGATCACCGTGGCGGCGAGCGCGCGCAGCTTGTCGTAGTCCTCGTCGGTGTCCATCTTCATGAACGGCACGATCACCGTGCCCATGGTGTCGCCGATCTTGAGAGTGCGCTTGCCGCCGATGAGCAGGGTGATGCCGCGGTCCTTGCCGGGCTTGAGCGCCTTGGTCATGACGTTGATGCAGTGCATGCAGCGCACGCAGCTCTTGTTGTCGACCTCGAGGGTGTCGTCGTCGTTCAGCGACAGCGCCTTGGTCGGGCAGCGCGCGATCACGTTGTCGATGGTGTACTTGCGGCCATGGCTCTCGACGTACGCCTTGACGCCCTGCTGGTCGACCTGCATGTCGTCGCGCCAGGTGCCGATCACGGCGAAATCGGCGCGCTGGATGGAGTTCATGCAGTCGTTCGGGCAGCCCGAGACCTTGAACTTGAACTTGTAGGGCAGCGCCGGGCGGTGCATGTCGTCGACGAAGTTGTTGACCAGCGTGCGGTGGATGCGGTGCTCGTTCGCGCACGACTGCTCGCAGCGCGCCGCGCCGACACAGGACATGGCGGTGCGCACGCACGGGCCCGCGCCGCCCAGGTCGAAGCCGTACGCGTTGATCTCGTCGAAGAAATGCTGGGTGTTCTCGGTGGTCGAGCCGATGAACATGATGTTGCCGGTCTGGCCGTGGAACGCGATCAGCCCGGAGCCCCACTTGCTCCAGGAGCTCGAGAGCTGGCGCAGCAGCTTGGTGGTGTAGTGGTTGCCCGCCGGAGGCTGCACGCGCAGCGTGTGGAACTCCTTGGACTCCGGGAACATGGCTGCGACTTCGGAGAAGCGCGGGATGATGCCCCCGCCATAGCCGAACACCGAGACCGTGCCGCCCTTCCAGTAGCCCAGGCGCGTCCTGTAGGAATGCTCGAGCTGGCCGAGCAGGTCGACCATCATGTTGTTCTCATGCGCCAGGCGCTTCAGCCCGGTGACGAAGCTCGGCCACGGACCGCTCTCGAGCTGGTCGAGCATCGGCGTCGGATGAAACGCCTTGGTGGACTTCTTTTCCTTCGGCACGTAGGTGCTGTGCCGTCGCGGATCCTTGGGCTGCTTGGGGGCTTCGGACATCGCTCCTCCAGATGGTGCGAAATCGGGCTGCGCCAGTGTAATGACGCCGCATCGCGCACCCACCTAGTCATTGGGGATAGGCCGCAGGGGTATCCCTCTCCCTTTAGGGATATACGGGTTGCTTATGCCCAAAACAGCCGCAAATGCGGTACGTTGTGTTCGCCTTGAACGCCGTCCTGCAAGACCCATTCGAACGCTGGCGCGAGCGCAAGCTCGCGCGCTATCCGCGCCGCGCCGAGGACCTGATCGTCGAGGTGCGCGACCCGCGCCAACTCAGCGACAGCGAGGCCGTGGAACTCCGGCGCGTCTGCGGCGCAGCGAACATGGCCGTCTACGCCAGCCCGCTCGCCGGCCTGGCCGACAAGGACATTGCCCGGCGGCTCGGCGCGCGCCTGGGCCTTGCGCGCCTGCACGCCAACCCGCTCGCCGACGAGGACGGCATCAGCTCGCTCGAGGTGGCGCCGGAAAAGTCGGGGCGCGGCTATATTCCCTACTCGAACCGGCGGCTGCTTTGGCATACCGACGGCTACTACAACGCCCCTGAGCAGCGCATCCGCGCATTCATCCTGCACT
>CAZAEG010000025.1:0-2582 GCA_964484035.1 uncultured Enterobacteriaceae bacterium
AGCGCGGAGGCGGTCATCACCATGAGGATCCACGGCCGGCGGCCGACGCGCAGCGCGATCTCGTTGCCGAGGATCGACGCGGGAACGGCCGCGATGTTCACCGCCGCCGCGATCGCCGTAGGGCTCCACGGCGCGGCGCCCGCGGCGCCGACGCCCGCGGCGAAGGACAGGAACGCCACCATCCAGCCGCGCGAGCCGAAGAGCTCGAGGCAATGCACGCCGTAGCCGAGGATGTAGCCGGTAGAGGCGCGATTGGCGAGAATCCGGCGCCACGCGGCGAGCGGAAAGAGGATCGAATGCGTGCCGCCGGCGGGCTTGTTCGCCGGCAGGCTCGCGAACACCATGAGCCCGGACACCGCCGAGCCGGCCGCGCACAGCACGAACGCCGAGCGCCAGCCCCAGTGCGGGGCGATCCAGCCCGCGAGCGCGAAGGAAAACGCCGCGCCAATGCCGAAGAACGACGTGTAGAAGGCGATGTAGCGGCTCTGCGCCGGGCCGTGCACGACGTCCGAGAGCAGGCGCAGGCCCGGCATATAGGTGCCGGCGATTCCCGCGCCGAGGAGCGCCTGGAGCGCGCAGGCGCTCAGCACGCCCTGCGCGCCGAGGCCGAAGCCCGCGCAGCCGGCGAGCGCCAGCGCGCTCCCCGCGACGTAGACGTAGCGCGCGTCGATGCGGTCGGTGAGCGCGGTCCAGGCGGAGACGGTGGCAATGTAACCGGCGAAGAAAAAGCTGCCGATGATGCCGGCCTCGGAGTTCGAGATCCGCCACTCCGCCTGCAGCTGCGGCAGCAGCGCCGGGTAGGTGGAAAAGCCCAGCATCGAGAAGATGTGGGCGGCAATGAGAATAATGGGGACAGTCCCCATTTTTTCGCTCTGCGAAATAATGGGGACTGTCCCTATTTGTTTTTGAAGCTTGGCTTTCGCTTCTCCACGAAGGCGGCCATGCCTTCCTTCTGGTCCTCGAGCGCGAACATGGAGTGGAACAGCCGCCGCTCGAACAGCACGCCCTCGGCGAGCGCGCCCTCGTAGGCGCGGTTGACGGACTCCTTGGCCATCATCACCGCCGGCAGCGAGTAGCCGGCGATTTTCTCCGCCATCGCCATCGCCTCCGCCATCAGCTTGTCGGCCGGCACGACGCGTGACACGAGCCCCGCGCGCAGCGCCTCCTCCGCCCCGATCATGCGCGCGGTGAGGATCATGTCCATGGCGAGCGCCTTCGAGGTGTAGCGCGGCAGGCGCTGCGTGCCGCCCGAGCCGGGCATGACGCCGAGGTTGATCTCCGGCTGGCCGAACCTGGCCGTGTCGGCGGCGATCGCCAGGTCGCACAGCATGGCGAGCTCGCAGCCGCCGCCGAGCGCGAACCCGGCGACCGCGGCGAGCACGGGCTTCCTGATGTTCCTGATGTGCTCCCAGTCACGCGTGATGTAGTTCGAGCGGAAGGCGTCCATGTAGCCGAAGTCCTTCATCGCCGCGATGTCGGCGCCCGCGGCGAACGCCTTCTCGCTGCCGGTGATCACGATGCAGCCGACGCCGTCGTCGGCGTCGAAGGCGTAGAGCGCCCGGGCGAGCTCCTGCATGAGCTGCGCGTTGAGCGCATTCAGCTGCTGCGGGCGGTTGAGCGTCACCACGCCCACGCGCCCCTTCGTTTGCGCGAGGATGAACTCGTAGCTCATCTGGAACGCGCCTTCATTTCGGAAAGGGGGATCGAGCCCGGGATCTCGATGCGCTTCCTGCCGGGCTCGGGCGCCGTGAGCGCCTCCACGCGGCGCATGCTCTGGCTGCTGCGCTCGGCGAGCTTCTGGTAGAGGAGCAGGTTGTCCCGCTTCCACTGCAGCTCCTCGGCGGAGAGCTCGCGCAGCACGCGCGCCGGGATGCCGGCGGCGAGCGCGCGCGCGGGGATCTTCGCTTCGGCCTTGACGAACGCGAGCGCCGCCACCATCGCGTCCTCGCCCACCTCGGCGTTGTCGTTGACGACGCAGTTCATGCCGACGAGCGCGCCGCGCCCGATGACGCAGCCGTGCAGCACCGCGCCGTGGCCGATGGTCGCATCCATGCCCACCACCGTGTCCTTGCCGGGAAAGCCGTGCAGCGCGCAGGCGTCCTGGACGTTCGCGCCCTCCTCCACCACGATGCGGCCGAAGTCGCCGCGCAGGCAGGCGCAGGGGCCGATGTAGGCGCGCGCGGCGACGATCACGTCGCCCACCAGCACCGCGCTCTCGTGCACGAAGGCGCTCGGGTGCACGACCGGCACGAGGCCGTCGATGGAGTACACCTGGGGCATGCCCTGGATTCTAGCGCCCCTGGTGTAAGCTTTCGCCATGCCCCCGGTGCTCGTTTCGACGGCCGACGGCGTGATGACCCTCACGCTGAACCGCCCCGAGAAGCTCAACGCCTTCGTGCGCGAAATGCACGGCCTGCTGAGCGAGGCGATGGCCCAGGCCGAAGGCGACGCCGCGATCCGCGCGCTGCTCATCACCGGCGCGGGCCGGGGATTCTGCGCCGGGCAGGACCTCGCCGAGCGCGACATGAACGACCCGAACCTCGACCTCGGCGGCGGGCTGGAGGCGAACTACAACCCCTTCG
>CAZAEG010000026.1:0-8108 GCA_964484035.1 uncultured Enterobacteriaceae bacterium
GGGTCGCCCCCGCCGCCCGAGAGTCGATCGAGGTGCACCACGCCGGCACCGGCGAGGTGATGGGTCGCGTGCCCGCGGGCACAGAGCGCGACATCGATGCCGCGGTGGCCGCGGCGCATGCCGCGCTCGAGGGCTGGAGCCGGACGCCGGCCGAGAAGCGCGCCGAGTTCCTGCAGAAGATCGCGGACGGCCTGAAGGCGCGCGCCGACGAGCTGGCGAAGACCATCGCCCAGGAAGTCGGCATGCCGATCAAGCTCGCCGGGCGCATCCAGGCCGGGCTGCCGATCGCCAATTTCGCCAACTACGCTAGGATCGCGCGGGAATTCAAGTTCGAGGAGCGCGTCGGCAATTCGCTGGTGGTGAAGGATCCGGTGGGCGTGGTCGGCGCCATCACGCCGTGGAACTATCCCCTGCACCAGATCGCGCTCAAGGTGGCCCCGGCGCTCGCCGCCGGCTGCACGGTCGTGCTCAAGCCCTCGGAGATCGCCCCCTTCAACGCCTTCATCCTCGCCGAGGTGGTGGCGGCCGCCGGGCTGCCGAAGGGCGTGTTCAACCTCGTCACCGGCTTCGGGCCGGTGGTGGGCGAAGCCCTGGTGAAGCACCCGAGGGTGGACATGATCTCCTTCACCGGCTCGACGCGCGCCGGCAAGCGTATCTCGGAGCTCGCCGCGCAGCAGGTGAAGCGCGTCGCGCTCGAGCTCGGCGGCAAGAGCGCCTCCGTGATCCTCGAGGACGCCGACCTCGCCGCTGCGGTGAAGGGAACGGTGAACGGCTGCTTCCTCAACTCCGGCCAGACCTGCACCGCGCTCACGAGGATGCTCGTGCCCGCCGCGAAATATGAGGAAGCGGCGAAGCTCGCCGCGGAGGCCGCCAAGGGCTTCACGCTCGGCGACCCGCTTTCGGAAGCCACGCGCCTCGGGCCGCTCTCCTCGCAGATGCAGCTCGATCGCGTTCGCAGCTACATCAAGAAAGGCGTCGAGGAAGGCGCGGAGCTCGTCGCGGGCGGGGCGGACGCGCCCGAAGGCCTGCCCGGCGGCTACTTCGTCAAGCCCACCGTCTTCGGCAGAGTGAAGAACTCGATGACCATCGCCCAGGAGGAAATCTTCGGGCCGGTGCTCTCCATCATCCCCTACCAGGACGAGGAGGAGGCGGTGAGGATCGCGAACGACACGCCTTACGGACTCGCGGGCGCGGTGTGGTCGAAGGACGACGCGCACGCGCAGGCCGTGGCGCGGCGCATCCGCGCCGGGCAGGTCGACGTGAACGGCGGCGCCTTCAACATGAACGCGCCGTTCGGCGGCTTCA
The DNA here is from genome assembly GCA_964484035.1 of uncultured Enterobacteriaceae bacterium. Lineage (GTDB taxonomy): Bacteria > Pseudomonadota > Gammaproteobacteria > Burkholderiales > SG8-39 > JAABQT01. Next base: position 1,306 of record CAZAEG010000026.1, read on the forward strand.
AGCAGTCCGGCCACGGGCGCGAGGCGGGCGTGTACGGGCTGGAGGAGTTCCTCGAGCTGAAGTCGCTGCAGCTGAAGGGCTAGGCGCGTCGCGTAATCAGCGCGTCGACCGCCGCAAGGCGCTGCGCCCCGCAGCGCAGGGGATTCACGTCCAGCTCCTCGAACTCGCCGGCGAGGTCGGCGGCGAGCTCGGAGATGCGCGCGATGGCGTCGGCCAGCGCGTCGAGATCCACCACCGTGCCGCCGCGGAACCCCGTGAGCAGCCGGTAGCCGCGCAGGCGCGCGAGCATCGCTTTCGCTTCTTCGACCGATACCGGCGCGAGCGCCGCCACGGTGTCGTGGATCAGCTCCACCAGCACGCCGCCCGAGCCCACCACCACCACCGGCCCGACCGCCGGATCGACGCGCGCGCCCACGATCACCTCCGCGCCGGGAACCATCGGTTGCACGAGCACGCCGTGCAGCTCGTGGCCGCGGGCATTGGCGACGATCTCCGCGTACGCCGGCCGCAATTCCGCCTCGTTACCGATGCCGAGGCGCACCACGTCGAGGTCGGTCTTGTGCAGGATGCTCGGCGCTTCCGCTTTCATCACCACTGGATAGCCGAGCTCGCGCGCCGCGGCGAGCGCCTCGTCGATGCTCTTCGCCAGGCGCTCGCCGACCACCGGCACGCCGTAGGCGGCGAGGACGCGCTTCGCCTCCCGCTCGGTCAGGGCCGGTCCGGCCGCCGCGAGCATGCCTCGCGCCTCCTTCGCGGCGCCAGCGGGCGCGAGGCGCGGCGCGGGCGTGAAGTCGCGCTGCGCGTGCGCGTGCCATGCCGCGATCGCCGCGTAGCAGCGCTCCATCGAGCGGAACACGGGAATTCTCTCGTCCCTCTCGTATTCCTCCGCGCCGGGACCCTGCAGCCACTCCGACAGCCACACCAGCACCACCGGCTTCGCCTGCTCGCGGGCCAGCCGCGCCATCGCCGGCACGCGATCCTTCGCCGTTTCCGCGATCGCCACCGTCGCCGGCACGACGAGGACTCCGTATTGCGGGTCCTCGAGCAGCGCGCGGCAGCAGCGCCCGAACGAGTCCGGGACATTCAGCACCTGCGCGGTCGGGTCGCAGGGATTGCGCGCCGCGCCGAACTCCGGAACGATGGCGCGCAGCTTCTCCACGGTCGCGGGAAGCGGCTGCGGCATCGCCACGCCGTGGGCCGCCGCCTTGTCCGCCGCCATGACCCCTGCGCCGCCCGACCCGGAAATGGCGGCCGCGCCGCGCGCGCCCGGCGCGCCCGCCACGGCGAAGAACTTCGCGTACTCGAGCAGCGCGTCGAAATCGTCCACCGGCACGAAGCCCGCGCGCTCGAAAAGGGCGCGCCAGGCGACCGCCGAGCCCGCGAGCGAGCCCGTGTGCGAGCGCGCTGCGGCCGCGCCGTCCGAGCTCGTGCCGAGCTTGAAGATGATGACGGGCTTGCCCGCGCGGCGCGCGCGCGCGCCCGCCTCGAGCATGCGCCCCGCGCTCGCCGCGCCCTCGAACAGGCAGGCGATGGCCCGCACCTCCGGGTCCTCGGCCATCGCCGCGACCAGATCGCCCACGTCGATGTCCGCCGAATTGCCGCACGAGAAGAAGTAGCGGATGCCGAGGCCCCGGTCCCAGGCTTGTGCGAGCGAGTAACCGAGCGCGCCCGACTGGCTGACGATGGCGATCGAGCCCGGCGCGCGCGGCGCGCGCGCGTATTCGGAGAGGAAGGTGACGCCCGCGCGCAGCGCGTGATTGACGAAGCCTATGCAGTTGGGCCCGAGCAGCGGCATGCGCGCCGCACGCGCGACGTCGGTGAGCCGCCGCTGGGCGCGCCCGGCCTCGTCGTGCGCCATTTCGCCGTAGCCCGACGCGAACACGATCGCCGCGCCCGCCCCCGCGGCCGCAGCCTCCTCGAGCGCGCCTTCCGCGTTCTCGCGCGGCACCGCCAGCACCACGCAGTCCGGGGCGCGCGGCAGTGCCGCGAGCGAGGGATAGCAGCGCAATGCGCCGATCGACTCGTGCTTGGCGTTCACCGGGAAAACTTCGCCCGCGTACTGCGCGAGGTTCTCGAGAGTGCGCATGCCGAAGGAGCCCGCGCGCGGCGAGGCGCCGACCACGGCGATCGAGCGCGGCGCGATGAGCCGCTCGAGCTCGGCGCGCGTGTACGCCGCGCGGCGCTCCGGTGTTAGCATAGGTGAAACGATAACAGCATCGACCCCATGAACGTCAGGCAGCTCCTGGATCTGAAGGGACGCGTCGCGCTGGTCACCGGCGGCTCGCGCGGGCTCGGGCTGCAGATGGCCGAGGCGCTCGGCGAGATGGGCGCGCGGCTCGCGCTCACGGCGCGCAAGCAGAACGAGCTCGACGAAGCGGTGGCGCACCTGAAGGCGCAGGGCATCGAGGCCACGGCCTGGGTGTGCGACCTCGGCCAGCGCGAGAAAATCGCACCGGTGCTCGAGGCCGTCCTCGCCAAACTCGGCAAGATCGACATCCTCGTCAACAACGCCGGCGCCACCTGGGGCGCGCCGGCCGAGGATCACCCGCTGGAGGCCTGGGACAAGCTCGTCAACCTGAACCTTACCGGCACCTTCCTCGCCTCGCAGCTCGTCGCCCGGAAATCGATGATCCCGTCGAAGTGGGGCCGCATCGTCAACGTCGCCTCGGTCGCGGGGCTCATGGCGAGCGATCCGCGCGTGGTGAAGACGGTGGCCTACAACGCCACCAAGCACGGCGTGGTGGGCCTCACCCGCCAGCTCGCCGCGGAATGGGGTGAGCACGGCATTACCGTGAACGCCATCTGCCCGGGATTCTTCCCCTCCAGGATGACCCGCGCGACCCTGGACACGCTCGGGCGCATGGTGGCGGAGCTGACGCCGACCAAGCGCCTCGGCAACGACGAGGACCTGAAGGGGCTCGTCGCGCTGCTCGCCTCGGAAGCCTCGCGCCACATCACCGGCCAGGCGATCGCAGTGGACGGCGGGGCGCTGCTCATATGAGCGCCGAGGCGAAGCTGCAGTACACGCGCGACTACCAGAACCGTATCCCGTTCGTGGCGCATCTCGGCCTCGTCACCGAAGAGCTCGGCGCGGGCACGGCGCGCCTGTCGATGCCGCTGCCCCGGCACTTCACCAACAGCCTCGGCACGGCGCATGGCGGCGTCATCATGTCGCTCCTCGACGTGGCGCTGTGCACGGCGGCGCGCACCCTGCACCCGGATTCCGCCGGCGTGGTCACCATCGACATGACCACGTCCTTCATCGGCGGCGGCAAGGGTGACCGGCTGATCGCCGAGGCGCGCGTGCTGAAGGACGGGCGCAGCATGACCTTCGTCGAGGGCGAAGCGAAGAACGCCGACGGCTCGCTCGTCGCCAAGGCCATCGGCACCGTGCGCGTGCGCAATGCGGAAACCGCATAGGAGAGCCGCAAATGACCACCAATCCCTATAGCGCGCCAGCCGCCAAGGTCGCCGATCCCGCCGCCGCCCTGCAGGGCAAGTTCATTCCCCGCGGCCGAGCGGTCGCCGCGGGACACGGCTGGTCCTGGATCGCGCAGGGCTGGGACCTGTTCAAGCGCCAGCCCGGCCTGTGGATCGGGATCACGATCACGCTGTTCGTGATCCTGTTCGCGCTGGGGCTGATCCCGCTGCTCGGCACGATCGCCAACGCCGTGCTGTGGCCGGTGCTGAGCGCCGGGCTGCTGCTCGGCTGCCGCGCGCTCGCCGAAGGCGGCACCCTGGAGTTCGGGCACCTGTTCGCGGGATTCCGCGAGCGCTTCGGCACGCTCATCGCCGTGGGCGCCATTTCCTTCGCCATTTCCTTCGCCATCGGCCTGCTGGTCGCGCTGGCGATGGGCGTCAGCATGTTCACGATGTTCGGCGGCGGCCCCGGCCGTGACGCCGCGCCCGAAGCCCTGATGACGCTGCTGCTCGCCGTGCTCGTCATGTTCGCGCTGCTGCTGCCGTTGATGATGGCGCTGTGGTTCGCGCCGGCGCTGGTAGTGTTTCACGACCGCGGCCCGGTGGAGGCGATGCAGGAGAGTTTCGCCGGCTGCCTGAAGAACATCGTGCCGTTCCTGGTCTACGGCCTGATCGGGCTCGTGTTCGCGGTTCTTGCGTCGATTCCCGTCGGCCTGGGGTGGCTCCTGCTCGGGCCGGTGCTGATCGGCTCGCTGTTCGCGTCCTACCGGGACATCTACCTCGAGGCCTGATTCTCCGAGAGGAGCTCGCGGCCAGACCACAACCAGGCCAGGCCGGCGAACTGCGTGAGCCAGAGCATGCCGAGCGCCCACGGGTAGGCGTCGGGCGCGTAGCCCGCCGCGGTCTGCGGCCACAGGCTGAGCACCAGCCCCACCGCCGCCTGGCCGCTGAACATGCCGATGAAGACGAAGACGTTGAGCGCGGTGTTGACGCGCCCCACCATGTGCCGCGGGTAGCGGCGCGAAAAGAGCGAGTAGGCGAGCACCACCGCCGTGGAGCAGCCGAAGAACAGGCACCACAGCGCGAGCGCGCCGGTGCGCACGCCGAGCGCAAGGAGCGCCAGGCAGATGGACGCCGCCGCCACGCCGCCGGCAAGCAGCGGCAGCGCGCTGCGGCCGCTGCGCACGCGCGCATCGGCTGCCCGGCCGAAGCCGAGGTAGCCGAGCAGCATGGCGAGGCTGAAGGCGAGAAGCGCGCGCGCCACCGCCGCCGGGGTGTAGCCGGCGACATCGCGCAGCCAGGTCGCCACCCAGAGCGTGGCGAGCGAGACCGCCGCCACCTGGCTCGCGCCGATGCACAGCGCCACGCGCCAGAATGCGCGATCGCGCGCGATGGCGGCGAAGCCACGCAGCTGCGCCAGCACGCTCTCGCCGCGCTGCGTCGCGCTGCGCTCGGGCACTGCCAGGTACAGCAGCAGGCTTACCGCCAGATTCAGCGCGACGATGCCGGCGAACACTTCGCGCCAGTGGAAGACGCGCAGCAGCATCTCCAGCGGCACGGTGGCGACCACGGCGCCGAGCATGCCGCTCGCGAAAGCGATGCCGTTCATGCCGGCGATGCGCTCCGGCGGGTACCACAGGACGAAAGCCGAGAACGCCGCCATCAGGCAGCCCGAGACGCCCAGGCCGATCAGGCCGCGCGCCGCCGTGAGTTCCGCGGCGCTCGCGCCGAGCGCGAACCAGACGCCGCCGGCCGCGGCCACCAGGAGCATCGTGGCATTGACGCGCCGCGGCCCGTAGCGATCGAGCAGCACGCCGAGCGGCAGCTGGAACACGGCGAAGGCGAAAAAGAAGATCGCCGTGAGCAGCCCCAGCCCGGCGGCCGAGAGCCCGAGCTCGCGCGCGATCTCGGGCCCGATGATGGCGTTCACCGAGCGGTAGACGTAGGAAATGAAGTACCCCGCCAGGAACGGCAGGGTGACGCGCCAGAAAATAGGGACAGACCCCATTTTCGGCTTATTGAAAATGGGGTCTGTCCCTATTTCTTTTCCAGTCCGCCGATGATCAGCCGGTTCCAGGTCGGCGCGATGATCATCTCGTTGATGCAGGTGCGTGCGGGCATCGTCGCCACGAACAGGATCGCCTTGCCGAGATCCTCCGCCTGCGCCATGCGCGCGCGTTCCTCCTTGGACGGCGGAATCGGGCGCTTTTCCATGATCGGCGTCGCCACCTCGCCTGGCAAAATCGACGTGGCGCGGATGCCGTTGGCGCACTCTTCGATTGTGATCGACTCGGTGAGCGCGATCACGGCGCGCTTGGTGGCGTTGTAGGCGGGGCCCGTCAGCACGCTCGCGTAGCGCCCGGCCCAGGAAGAGACGTTGATGATGAGCCCGTCCTTGCGGGCGCGCATGCCCGGCAGCACGGCGTGGCAACAGTAGAACATCCCCGACAGATTGATCGCCACCACCTGGTCCCAGCCCTCCACTGAAACGTTGAGGAACGAGCGCTTGGGAAGATTGATGCCGGCGCTGTTTACCAGGATGTCGATGTGGCCTCGGCGCTGCTCGATCTCGACCGCCGTTCTGGCGACCGCCTTCTGGTCGGCGACGTCGAGCGCGATCGCTTCGCCGCTGCCCGCAGCGCGCAGGTCCTTCTCGGCTTTCTGTAGGGTTTCCGCGCTGCGACCCGAGATGACCACGTGCGCTCCCGATTTCGCCATCTCGAGCGCGCCGGCCAGCCCGATGCCCGAGCCGCCGCCCGTGATCCAGGCGACCTTTCCCTTCAGCTCAGCGCCTGGCATATTGCGTCGCCCCGAACAGCACTTCCTTCTGCTCCTTGCTCATCTCCGGCCGCCGCCGGTCGGCGAGCACCTTGAGCGCGCGCTCGACCGCGGGCCGCGCGGCGATGCCGTCGCGCCAGCGTTTCACGTTCGGGTATTCCTCGAGGTTCACGCCCTGGCGCTCGGGAAAGCGCATCCACGGCATGGTCGCCATGTCGGCGATGGTGTACTCGTCGCAGGCGAGGAACTTCGATTCCCCGAGCCTGCGGTCCACCACGCCGTAGAGCCGGTTGGCCTCGTTCTTGTAGCGGTTCATCGCGTACTCGATCTTCTCCGGCGCGTAGCCCAGGAAGTGGTGCGCCTGGCCGAGCATCGGCCCGATGTGGCCCATCTGGAACATCACCCATTGCATCACCTGCCAGCGCTTGCGGATGCTCTCGGGCAGGAACCTGCCGGTCTTCGAAGCGAGGTAGAACAGCATGGCGCCGGACTCGGCGAGCGCCATCGGCTTGCCGTCCGGGCCGTCGCTGTCCACCATCGCCGGCATCTTGTTGTTGGGGGAAATCTTCAGGAACTCGGGCTTGAACTGGTCGCCCGCGCCGATG
>CAZAEG010000027.1:0-10166 GCA_964484035.1 uncultured Enterobacteriaceae bacterium
AAGCTGATGATGTCCTTGCCCTGGCGGGCGAGGGCGTTCACCTCGGCGAGGACGACGAAGGCGTTCTCGGTGCCGAGATTGCGGGCGCGGCGGCTGATGTCGGGCATGCGTTCCCCCTGAAGCGCGCATTTTACAGTGCTACGATTCCCGATCATGCTCGTCAACTGCGCCGTCTACCAGGATGGCAAGAAGCTCGCCGACATCCAGAAGCGCGAGATCAAGGACTACCTGGGGCGGCCGGGGTGCTTTGTCTGGGTGGCGCTGCGCGACTCCGATGCGTCGGAGCTCGCGGAAATGCAGGACGAGTTCGACCTGCATGAGCTGGCGGTGGAGGACGCGCGCCAGGGCAACCAGCGGCCCAAGTTCGAGGAGTACGGCGATTCGCTGTTTGTCGTGCTGCGCACCGTGGAGGTGGCAGGCGAGGAGCTGAAGGTGGGCGAGCTGGACGTGTTCGTCGGCCGCAACTACGTCCTCTCGGCGCGGCAGAAGACCGAGCGCGGCTTCCAGGACGTGCGCGCGCGCTGCGAGCGCGAGCCCGAGCTGCTGCGCCACGGCCCGGGCTACGTGCTCTACGCGCTGATGGACGCCGTCGTGGACCGATACATCCCGGTGCTCGACGCGGTGGAGACCGAGCTCGAGGCCCTGGAGGAACAGATCTTCACGGGCAAGTCGCCGCGCGAGAACATCGAGGCGCTCTATTACGTGAAGCAGAAGATGATGGTCCTCAAGCACGCCGCCGGGCCGCTGCTGGATGCCGCGAGCCGTCTGTTCGGCGGGCGCGTGCCGCCGGTCTGCAGCGGCCTGGGGGAGTACTTCCGCGACGTCTACGATCACCTGGTACGGCTCAACCAGTCGCTCGACACCCTGCGCGACACCGTGACCACCGCGATCCAGGTGAACCTGGCGATGATCACCATCGGCGAATCCGAGGTCACCAAGCGCCTCGCCGCCTACGCGGCGCTGGTCGCCGTGCCGACGATGATCGCCGGCATCTACGGCATGAACTTCGAGCACATGCCGGAGCTCAACTGGGCCTTCGGCTATCCCCTCAGCATCGCCGTCATGGCGGCGATCGACGCGTACCTCTTCTACCGCTTCCGCAGAGCCGGCTGGCTCTAGCGCTAGCGCAACCCGGGCAGGGCGCCCTTCAGGTTGCGCATCATGCGCGCCATGTTGCCGCCCTTCATCATCTTCATCATCTTCTGCATCTGCTCGAACTGGTTCAGCAGGCGGTTCACTTCCTGCACCGGGACGCCCGCGCCGGCGGCGATGCGCCGCTTGCGCGAGGCCTTGATCAGCTCGGGATGTGTGCGCTCCTGCGGCGTCATCGCGTTGATCACGCCGGCCGTGCGGCGCAGCTGCCGGTCGTCCTGGAGCTGCGCCGGGCTGATGCTCCCCGCGAGCTGCGCCGGCAGCTTGTCGAGCATCGAGGCCATGCCGCCCATCTTCTGCATCTGCAGCAGCTGCTGCTTGAAATCCTCGAGGTCAAAGCCCTTGCCCTTCTTCAGCTTCTCGGCGACGCGCTGCGCCTGCTCGAGGTCGACCTGCCTGTGCGCCTCCTCGACCAGCGACACGATGTCGCCCATGCCGAGCACGCGCGAGGCCATGCGCTCGGGATGGAACGGCTCGAGCGCGTCCAGCTTTTCCCCCGTGCCCGCGAACTTGATCGGCTTGCCGGTGACGTGGCGCACCGAGAGCGCCGCGCCGCCGCGCGCGTCGCCGTCGAGCTTGGTGAGGATGACGCCGGTGAGCGGCAGCCGCTCGCCGAAGGCGCGCGCCACGTTGACCGCGTCCTGGCCCTGCATGGCGTCGACCACGAACAGGGTTTCGACCGGCTGCGCCGCGGCGTGCAGCGCCGCGATCTCCTGCATCATCGCCTCGTCGATCGCCAGGCGGCCCGCGGTGTCGACAATGAGCACGTCGTAGTAGCGCGTCCTCGCGTGCTCGAGCGCGCGCCGCGCGATCTCCAGCGGCACCTCGCCCACGGCCGACGGGAACACATCCGCGCCCGCCTGCGCCGCCACGGCCGCGAGCTGCTCGATCGCCGCCGGCCGGTACACGTCGCAGGAAACGAGCAGGACCTTCTTCCTCTGCCCATGGAGCAGCCGCGCGAGCTTGCCCGCGGTGGTGGTCTTGCCCGAGCCCTGCAGGCCCGCCAACAGGATCACCGCCGGCGGTTGCGCCGCGAGATCGAGAGCGGAATTCTCGCCGCCCATGAGGGCCGCGAGCTCACGATGCACCACGCCGATCAGCGCCTGCCCGGGCGTCAGGCTGCCCGCGACCTCCTCGCCGAGCGCCTTCTGCTTCACCGCGGCGACGAAATCGCGCACCACCGGCAGCGCGACGTCGGCTTCCAGCAGCGCCACGCGCACCTCGCGCAGCGCGTCCTGGACGTTGGCTTCGGTGAGGCGTGCCTCGCCACGGATCGTCTTGACGATGCGCGCCAGGCGTGCGGTCAGGTTGTCGAGCACGGGTGATAAACTGAAGAGGTGCCCGACATTGTAATTCACGCGGCTACCGCGGCCGCCTATGCGGGGTTGGCGTGGCACTTCTGGCGCACGCGCTGGCGCGCGCGATCCGCGGGCACGCCGGCGCCGTCCGGCACCCGCCCCTGGGAGCGCGCCGCGCTGCTGGCGCCGCTCACGCTGCACGCCTATCTGCTGTACGCGGACCTGTTCGCGGCGTCCGAGCTGCGTTTCGGCTTTGCGCAGGCGCTCTCCACGATGCTGTGGCTGGCCGTGCTCATCTACTGGTTCGAGAGCCTGTTCTACAGTCTCGAGGGCATGCAGCCGCCGGTGCTCGCGCTTGCCGCGCTTGCCGCGCCGCTGCCGGCGATCTTCCCGGGCCGCGCCAGCGGCGCGCTCTCCGCCTCGCTGGAGTTCAAGGTGCATCTGGTCATGGCCATGCTTGCCTACAGCCTGTTCACCATCGCCATCCTGCACGCGCTGCTGATGGCGCTGCTCGAGCGGCGCCTGCACGGCAGCGCGGCGGCGCGCGCCGCGCTGCCCGCCGACGGCGCCGGCCTGCTCGCGGGGCCCCTGGGCGCGCTGCCGCCGCTGCTCACGCTGGAGCGGCTGCTGTTCCGCATGATCGCTGCGGCCTTCGCGCTGCTCACGCTGACGCTGGCGAGCGGCATCGTATTCTCGGAGTCGCTGTTCGGCCGCGCGCTGCGCTTCGACCACAAGACGCTGTTCGCCGTGATTTCCTGGGTGACGTTCGCGCTCCTGCTCGTCGGCCGCACCCTCTACGGCTGGCGCGGGCGCATCGCGCTGCGCTGGACGCTGAGCGGATTCGTGATGCTGCTGCTCGCCTACGTCGGCAGCCGCTTCGTGCTGGAAGTGGTTCTCGGGCGTGGCTGACCTGGACGAGATTCCGCTGTCCTGGGAACTGGCGGCGCTGGTGCTGCTCCTGGTGATGTCAGGCTTCTTCTCCATCGCCGAGACCAGCATGATGGCGCTGAACCGCTACCGCCTGCGGCACATGGTGGCGCAAGGCCACGGCGGCGCCCGCCGCGCCGCGGCGTTGCTGCGCCACACCGACCGCCTGCTCGGCGCGATCCTCATCGGCAACAACGTCGTCAACGCCGCGGCGGCGACGCTCGCCAGCGTGATCGCGGTCGAGCTGGTGGGTCAGGGCAGGATGGCCTATGCCGTCAGCACGCTCGGCATCTCTTTCGTCATCATCGTCTTCGCCGAGATCACGCCCAAGGTGATCGGCGCCACCTATCCCGAGCGCATCGCGCTGCCGCTGGCCTACGTGCTGGGGCCCCTGCAGCGGCTGCTCACGCCCGCGATATGGTTCGTCAATCTGTTCTCGCGGCCCCTGCTGCGGCTGGTCGGGGTCCAGCCCGGAGAGACGAGCGAGGCGCCGCGGCTGTCGCCGGAGGAAATCCGCACCCTGGTGCGCGAATCCTCGGCCTTCATGCCGAAGAAGCACGTCACCATTCTGCTCAACCTTTTCGACCTGACCGACATCACCGTGCAGGACATCATGCTGCCGCGCGCCCGCATCGAATCGCTCAAGCTGGACGACGACATGGCCACTCTCGCGCGCCACCTGGCCACCAGCTACCACATGCGTCTGCCAGTGTTCCGGGACTCGCGCGGCGACGTGCTGGGCGTGCTGCACCTGCGCAAGGTGCTCTCGCCCCTGATGGCCGGCACGCTGGACAAGGCGCAGATCGAGGCGCTGCTCGCGCCGCCGTACTTCGTCCCGGCGACCACGCCCGTGTTCGCGCAGATGCAGTATTTCCAGGAGAACGAGGAGCGCATCGCCCTGGTGGTGGACGAATACGGCGAGCTGATGGGGCTGGTGACGCTGGAAGACATCATCGAGGAGATCATCGGCAAGTTCACCACCTCGGTGCCGGCGGCAGCGCACGCGCTCGCCTGGAGCGCGGACGGCAGCGCCACGGTCGACGGCGCCACGCCGGTGCGCGAGGTGAACCGCGCTCTCGGCCTGGAGCTGCCCACGGAGGGGCCGAAGACGCTGAACGGCCTGATCCTCGAGCACCTGCGCGACATCCCCGAGGCCGACGTGTCGATGAAGATCGGCGAGGTGCCGCTGGAGATCGTGCACGCGCAGGGGCGCAGCGTGAAGACGGTGCGCATCTTCCGGCCGCCGGCGCCTGCGGCGGGCGTCGCCGAGGGGGCATGAGCACGGCATCACGGACGCCCTAAAATCAAGACGGCTCAGCGGCTTAGGCGAGAAACCTGAGGCTTTACAAAACACTGGCCGCAGGGCATCATCGTCGGTCAGTCCTGCAGCGACGACAAAGAGATCGGGGAGCACGCGATGGCAACGGCAGCGGCGAGGGCCGGCGGTCCCAAGGAGTTCAACTTCCTCTGGGAGGGCCGCGACAAGGGCGGCAAGGTCATCCGCGGCGAGCTGCGCTCGGTGAGCGAGGCGGCGGTCAACGCTACGCTGCGCCGCCAGGGCATCATCGTGCGGAAAGTCAAGAAGCAGAAGTACGGCAGGGGCGGCAAGGTGACCGAGAAGGACATCTCGCTCTTCACGCGGCAGCTGGCCACCATGATGAAGGCGGGTGTGCCGCTGCTGCAGTGCTTCGACATCGTCGGCAAGGGCGCGTCCAACCCGGCCGTCGCGCGGCTCCTGGTGGAGGTGAAGACCGAGGTCGAGACCGGCAGTTCGCTGGCGGCGGCGTTCCGCAAGTACCCGCTGTACTTCGACCCCCTGTTCTGCAACCTGGTGGCCGCCGGGGAGCAGGCGGGCATTCTGGAGACGCTGCTCGACCGCCTCGCCACCTACAAGGAAAAGATCCTCGCCATCAAATCGAAGATCAAGTCGGCGCTGTTCTATCCCATCGCCATCATCGTCGTCGCTTTCGTCATCACCGCCGTGATCATGATTTTCGTGATTCCGGCGTTCAAGCAGGTGTTCACCAGCTTCGGCGCCGACCTGCCGGCGCCGACGCTCATGGTGATGGCCATCTCCGACTATTTCGTCGGCAACTGGTACGTCATCTTTCCGGTGATCATCGGCTCGGTCATCGGCTTTCTCGAGGCCTGGAAGCGCATGCTGCCGGTGCAGATCTTCATGGACCGGCTGATGCTCAAGCTGCCGGTGTTCGGCAATCTCGTGCTGAAGTCGACCATCGCGCGCTGGACGCGCACGCTCGCCACCATGTTCGCGGCAGGCGTGCCGCTGGTCGAGGCGCTGGACTCGGTGGGCGGCGCCTCCGGCAACCACGTCTACCTCACCGCCACCAAGAAGATCCAGACCGAGGTCTCGACCGGCACGTCGCTCACCATGGCGATGCAGAATTCGGGCGTGTTTCCGAACATGGTGCTGCAGATGTGCTCGATCGGCGAGGAGACGGGCGCCCTGGACGCGATGCTCGGCAAGGTGGCGGACTTCTACGAAGCCGAGGTCGACGACGCGGTCGAGGCGCTGTCCTCGCTCATGGAGCCCATGATCATGGTGGTCCTCGGTACGCTGATCGGCGGCATGGTGATCGCCATGTACCTGCCGATCTTCAAGATGGGCCAAGTCGTCTAGATGGCGGCATTCGGCTGGCTGGCCCAGCCTGCAGTCCTGCCCTGGGTGGCGCTCGCCCTGGGCCTGTGCATTGGCTCGTTTCTGAACGTCGTCATCCACCGCCTGCCGAAGATGATGGAGCGCGAATGGCGCGAGCAGTGCGCCGAATTGACGGGCGCGGTGGCGCCCGCGGCCCCCGCCTCCCATGGGCGCTACAACCTGCTCGTGCCGCGCTCCGCATGCCCCGCCTGCGGCCACCGCATCTCTGCAGTACAGAATGTCCCGATCCTCAGCTGGCTCGCGCTGCGCGGCAAATGCGCGGCCTGCGGCGCGCGCATCGCCGTGCGCTATCCGCTGGTCGAGCTGGCCGCGGGGCTGATCGGCGCCTACGCCGCGTGGCGCTACGGACCCACGCTCACGGCGCTCGGCGCCGCGGCCTTCGGCTGGGCGCTGCTCGCGCTGGCGGTCATCGATCTCGACACGCAGTTCCTGCCTGACGACATCACGCTGCCGCTGCTGTGGGCCGGATTGCTGCTCAATTTTGGCGGCCTGTTCGCGCCGCTCGGCGCCGCGGTGATCGGCGCCGTCGCCGGCTACCTCGCGCTGTGGCTCGTGTACTGGGCTTTCAAGCTCGCGACCGGCAAGGAAGGCATGGGCCACGGCGACTTCAAGCTGCTCGCTGCGATCGGTGCCTGGCTCGGCTGGCAGAAGCTGCCGCTGGTGATCATGCTCGCGTCCGTGGTGGGCGCCGCGGTGGGCATCGCGCTCATCGTGTTCGCACGCCATGGGCGCGAGAAGCCGATCCCGTTCGGCCCCTATCTCGCCGCCGCCGGGCTGATCGCGCTGTTCTGGGGCGACGTCATCACGCGCCGCTGGCTGCCGATCCTGGGTTGATGGCTTTCGTCGTGGGCCTCACGGGCGGCATCGGCAGCGGCAAGAGCGCCGCCGCGGAGGAGTTCGCGAGGCTCGGCGCCGCTGTCGTCGACACCGACGCCATCGCCCACGAGCTGACGCGAGCCGGCGGCGCCGCGATCGCAGGCGTGCGCCGCGTCCTCGGCGACGGATACGTCGACGCCGCGGGCGCCATGGATCGCGCCAAGGTGCGCGCGCTCGTGTTCGCCGATGCGGCCGCGAAGGCGCGCCTCGAAGGACTGCTGCATCCGCTGATTCGCGCCGAGTCCGAGCGGCGCATCGCCGCCGCCGACGCCCCTTACGTCGTCCACGTGGTGCCGCTGCTCATTGAATCGCCGGACTACCGCCAGCGCGTGCAGCGCGTGCTGGTCGTCGACTGCCTTCCGCAGGTGCAAAAGGAACGCGTGCGGCAGCGCAGCCGGCTCGCGGAGGACGAGATCGAGCGCATCATCGGCGCGCAGCTGCCGAGGGCGGCGCGCCTGGCAGCGGCGGACGACGTGATCGACAACGCGGGCTCGCTTGCCGCACTGCACAAGCAGGTCCAGGCGTTGCACCGGCGCTACCTGCAGATGGCCCGCACACCGGCATGAATTTGTCAGCGCCGCGCAAATCACTCAGAATCCGCCAAACTTTCGCAGGGCGGCCGTGATCACTTACGAGTACCCGCTCAACGAGCGCATACGGACCTTGCTGCGACTGGAGGATCTGTTCGAGCGCTCGCGCCATTTCATCGCGCGCACTGATCCGCTCGATCACCACGTCGCGCTTTTAACCCTGTTCGAGATCCTCGAGGTATCGAGCCGCGCCGACCTGAAATCGGACCTGCTGCAGGAGCTGGAGCGCCAGAAGCAGGTTCTGCTGTCCTTCCGCAACAATCCGGAAATCTCGGAAGAGGCGCTGGCGAGCGTGCTGCGCGACATCGAGCAGGCGGCGGCGGCGCTGTTCTCCATGACCGGCAAGATCGGCCAGTACATCCGCGAGAACGACTGGCTCATGTCGATCAAGCAGCGCACCGGCATTCCCGGCGGCGCCTGCGAGTTCGACCTGCCGTCGTACCATTTCTGGCTGCACCGACCGGCGGAAGAGCGCATCGGCCAGCTCGCCGCATGGACCGGGCCGCTGGTTCCGCTGCGCGACGGCTCGGCGATCATCCTGCGCATACTGCGCGAGTCCGGGAAACCCCAGCGCCTCTCGGCACCGCTCGGCACCTTCCAGCAGATGCTGGGCGGCAAGACTGCGCAGATGCTGCGCGTGCGCCTCGATCCAGGCGCGAATTGCGTGCCCGAGATCAGCGCCAACAAGTACGTGCTCAACATCCGCTTCCTGACGCAGGCGAACGAGGATCCGAAGCCGCGCGCCGCGGACTGGGACGTTCCCTTCGAGCTCACGTTCTGCAACCTGTAAGAACGGTCCCCTGCCCGCGCTGCGGCATGCCGGCGCCCTTCTCCAGGGACAACGCCTGGCGGCCGTTCTGCAGCGAACGTTGCCGGCTGATCGACCTCGGCAACTGGGCGGCCGAGAACTACCGCGTGCCGGAGACCGGCGCCAAGCCGCCCGACGAAACGGACTAGTCCCAGGCACCGCTGATCATCGCCACGCCATGCGCGCCCGCGCGCCAGGCGGCATCCAGGTCGCCGCGCCGCAGCCCGCCGATGGCGTAGACCGGGATGCTGGCGCCGCGCGCGATGCGTGCGAAGCCGTCCCAGCCGAGCAGGCGCGCGTCGGGGTGCGACGGCGTCGGCTTCACCGGCCCGAGCACCGCGAAGTCCAGTTTCAGCGCCATCGCGCGCTGCAGTTCCTCGACGCCATGGCAAGAGGCGGCTGCCAGACCGGTCTGCGGGCGTTCCTGCATCGCCATCAATCGGTCCGCCGTCAGATGCACGCCGTCGCCTCCCGCGGGTGCGCCGCTCACCAGAACCCGCGCGCCGTGGCGATGCGCGAGGCGCACCACGTCGCGCACGAATTCCCCGCGGCGCGCCAATCCGCGGTCGCGCACCTGGATCAGCCTCAAGCCCTGTGCGAGCCGCGCGCGAATGCGCTTCAGCATTTTCCGGGTGCCGCGGCTTTCAGCATCGGTGATCGCGTACTCGTGCGGCAGCGCGAGCGCCGCGAGCACCGGCGCGTTGGCTGGCAGCATCGGCGCGGCGAGCGGCGCGTCGAACCGCTGCCAGGCGATCGCCTGCTGCTCCTTCGGGTGCGGATCGCCCTTCCAGGCCGTGACGCGGAAGAAATTGAGGCGCACCGAGGCATGCGGATAGGTGTACTCACGCGTGAGCCAGGGAAAGCTCGTGCAAGCTTCGATGCCGAGCTCTTCGCGTAGCTCGCGCGCCAGCGCCCGCTCGGCGGCTTCGCCCGGCTCGATCTTGCCGCCCGGGAATTCCCAGTACCCGGCGTAGACCTTGCCCGGTGGCCGCTGCGCCAGCAGGAAGGCACCGTCGGCGCGCTGGATCACGGCCGCGGCGACTTCGAGCGGCACGCTACCTTGCTCCGCCGTGCTTGCCCGCCCAGTCCCGCGCGAACTGGTACGCGATGCGGCCGCTTCGCGAGCCGCGCTGCAATGACCATTGCAGCGCTTCCTCGCGCGCCGCCAAGGCCGCCTTGGGGCTGCAGCCCAGCGTCTTCAGCCAGTGCGCCACGATCTCCAGGTACTCGTCCTGGTCGAAGGGATAGAAGGAAACCCACACGCCGAAGCGCTCCGAGAGAGAGATCTTTTCCTCGACCGTCTCACCGGGATGGATCTCGTCGCCGATATACCTGGTCTCCAGATTCTCGGCCATGTACTCGGGCATCAGGTGGCGGCGGTTGGAGGTGGCGTAGATCAGCACGTTCTCGGAGGTGGTGGAGATCGAGCCGTCGAGCGCCACCTTCAGGGCGATGTAGCCGTCCTCGGCGCCGTGAAACGTGAGGTCGTCGCAAAACACGAGGAAGCGCTCGGCGCGCCCGGCCACCTGATCGGTGATCGCCGGCAGGTCGACGAGATCGTTCTTCTCCACCTCGATCAGGCGCAGCCCCTGCTTGTGGTACTTGTTGAGCAGCCCCTTGATGATGGAGGACTTGCCGGTGCCACGCGCACCCGTCAGCAGGACGTTGTTGGCAGGCCGGCCTTCGAGGAACTGGCGCGTGTTCTGCTCGACCTTCGCGATCTGCGCGCCGATGCCCTGCAGGTCCGAGAGGCGCATGCGGTGCACGTGGCGCACCGGCTGCAGCCAGCCGCGGGCGTTCAGCCCCGTGGTCTTGCGCCAGCGGAACGCGATGCT
>CAZAEG010000028.1:0-5195 GCA_964484035.1 uncultured Enterobacteriaceae bacterium
GCCGAACGCCTGCGGGCCCGAGGGCAGGATGGGAATCCAGTGGATGTTGAGCTTGAGTTCCTTCTGGAAGAACTCGTTGCACAGGTCGATGCCGCCGCCGTGGTGCATCCAGCCGAGCGCATCGATCATGTCCATGCCGAAGGTGCCGCCGGGGCCGCCGGTGCACAGGATCGCGGCCTTGTTCTTGCCGACCCAGTAGCCCGACCAGGCGTGCGCGCCGTCGAGCACTTTCTTGTGAGTCGCGTCAAGCACCTCGAAAGCCGGTACGACCTGGCCCGCAGGCATCGCATCGATTTTCAGGCTGCCGCCCGAAGTCTTGTGGATGCGATCGACGAAGTAGGTGAAGTTCTCATAAAGCGTCAGGCTGGCGGGCCAGGTGGCCTGCATCTTCAGACTCGTTTGAGCCTGCGCTCCTGCGACAAACCCTGCGGCAGCCGCGAGCGCGACAGCCGAACGAACGAACAACTTCATGATTTCTCCTCCTCTAGATGGTCTCGCAAGGCGAGCGGCAGCGTACACGCTCGAATTTTCACGGTCAACAGAATATATATCGAAACGCGCCTCAGTCCAGCCTGACGACCGTGCCCTGAAGGGGTGCTGCCGGCGCCGGATAGCGTTCCATCACCAGCGGATCGTGACCGGGAATGACGTGCGCGGGCGAATCGGCGAGCGCCTGCGCGCGGCGCCAGCCTTCGACCATGTCGCCGACGTTGTAGACGATGGGGAAGGGCCGCTTGTCTTCCATGTTGGCGTAGTAATGGCTCGCATCCGAGGCGAGCACCACCCAGCCGCGGCGCGTGGCGACGCGCACGATCTGCAGGCCCAGGGTGTGGCCGCCGACGTGGTGCAGCGTCACGCCCGGGGCGAGCTCGCCGTCGCCGCCGTGAAACCGCACGCGCCCGGCATACACCCGGCGCACCATGCCGACGACGTCCTCCAGCTCGTAGGCGTGGCGCATGGCCTCGACCGCCATGCAGCGGCCGGTGGCGTACTGCATTTCAAGGTCCTGCAGATGGAATGTCGCCTGCGCAAACAGCTCGAAGTTGCCGACGTGGTCGTAGTGCAGGTGCGTGATGACCACGTCCTGCACGCCGGCGACGTCGACCTGCATGAGCCGCAAGCCTTCCTCGACCGGCAACGTGATGCGGCGCCCGCGCTTGGCGGCGACCACGGCGTTGAAGCCGGAGTCGACGACGATCTCGCGCCCCTGGCCGCGGATCAGCCAGACGAAATAGTCCATCGGCATCGGCCCGTCGTGCGGGTCGCCGCCGAGAAAATTGGCGCTCGCGTTGCGCTCGTGGTGCGCGTACTTGATGGCGTAGATTTCGTAGCTCATGCGATCCTGATGCGCGAGAACTTTCTCTTGCCGACCTGGGCGACCACGGTTTCCCCCGCCACCAGCTTGCGCGCCTTGTCGGCGAGCCGCTCGCCGTTCAGTTTCACCCCGCCCTGCTCGATGTTGCGCACGGCTTCGGTGACGCTCGGCACGAGGCCCGCCTGCTTGAGCGCCTGCGTCACGGCCAGCCCGCCGGCGGGCGCCTGCAGCGTCACTTCCGGCATGCTTTCGGGTGCCTGGCCGTGGCGGAAGCGCTGCGCGAACTCGTCCGCGGCGCGCTCCGCCGCGGCTGGCGAGTGAAAGCGCGCCACGATCTCCTTCGCGAAGCGGACCTTGACGTCGCGCGGATTGGACCCGGCCTCGACTTCGCCGCGCCACTTGCGCACCGTCGCCGCCGGCTCGAACGACAGCAGCTCGATGTAGCGCCACATCAGCTCGTCCGCGACCGACATCAGCTTGCCGAAGATCTCCGCCGGCGCCTCGGCGATGCCGACATAGTTGCCGAGCGATTTGGACATCTTGTTGACGCCGTCCAGGCCCGCGAGCAGCGGCGTGGTGAGCACGCACTGCGGCTCCTGGCCGTAGTCCTTCTGCAGCTCGCGCCCGACGAGCAAATTGAATTTCTGGTCGGTGCCGCCGAGCTCGACGTCGGCTCTCATGGCCACCGAGTCGTAGCCCTGCATCAGCGGATAGAGCAGCTCGTGCACGGCGATCGGCTGCCCGCCCCGGTAGCGCCTGGCGAAATCGTCGCGCTCGAGGATGCGCGCGACCGTGTAGCGCGCGGCGAGCCGGATGATGCCTTCGGCGCCGAGCTTGTCGGACCACTCCGAGTTGAACAGGATCTGCGTCCTGTCCGGGTCGAGGATCTTGAACGCCTGCTCGCGGTAGCTTTTCGCGTTCTCGAGGATTGCCTCGCGCGACAGCGGCGGGCGCGTCTGGTTCTTGCCCGTCGGGTCGCCGATCATGCCGGTGAAGTCGCCGATCAGGAACTGCACCTGGTGGCCGAGCTGCTGAAAGTGGCGCAGCTTGTTGATGACCACCGTGTGGCCGAGGTGCAGGTCGGGCGCCGTGGGATCCAGGCCGAGTTTCACGCGCAACGGCGTGCCGCGCGCGAGCTTGCGTGCGAGCTCGTCCTCGACGATCAATTCCTCCGCGCCATGCTTGATCAGCTCGAGGGCCTGTGATACCGAGGGCTTGTCGTTTTGCCGCACTGGCGATATTTGCTAGACTGATGCAGGCATCTGAATAGAAAAGAATTCTAGCCGATCCATGAACGAGCACACGCCGTACAAGCGCGCCGTCCTGCTGGGCACCCTGGCGCTGTCCGGAGCGCTGGTCGCCTTCGCCACCGTCACGCCCTCGCCAGAGGCCGAAGCGACCCTGCTGCGAAGGGCGGTGATCGAGCCGCTCGCTCTGCCGCGCGAGGAGGGCATGCTTCCGTCCCCGGAGCGCTATCTCGCCGAGGAGCGCTTTCAGCGCGGCGATACGTTGCAGGGGCTGCTCGCGCGCCTCGGGATCTCCCCCGACGACGCCCGTCGAGCGAGCCGCGTGCCGTCGATGCGCTTCCTGCGCACGGGGTACGTCGTCTCGGTGCAGCTGGGCGCCGAGGGCGAGCTGCTGCGCCTGAGCTTCCTGTCGTCGCGCGAGACCGAGATGGTGATCGAGCGCGCGGACGACGGCTTCCGCGCGCAAGAGCTGCCCGCGCCGCTGCGCACCGAGATCGAGATGCGCGCGGGCGAGATCGAGTCGTCGCTGTTCGGCGCAGCCGACGCGGCCGGGATGCCCGACGCCATCGCGCTGCAGATCGCCGACATCTTCGCGGGCGACGTCGATTTCCACCGCGAGCTGCGCCCCGGCGATCGCTTCACCGCGATCTACGAACAGCATTACCTGGGCGGGCGCGCCGTGCACACCGGGCGCGTGCTGGCGGCGGAGTTCGTCAACCAGGGTCGCAGCCTGCGCGCCGTGCACTACGCCGGCGGGCGCGGCGCGAGCGGTTACTACGCCCCCGACGGTGGCAACCTGCGCAAGGCGTTCCTGCGCTCGCCGCTGGAGTACACGCGCATCAGCTCGGGCTTCGGCATGCGCCGTCACCCCTTCCAGCGCTCCTGGCGGGCGCATACCGGCATCGACTACGCGGCCCCCACCGGCACGCGCGTGCGCGCCTCGGGCAACGGCATGGTCGAGTTCGCGGGCTGGAAAGGCGGCTACGGTAAGGTCGCGATCCTTCGGCACCGCGGCCAGTACTCGACTCTGTACGCGCATCTGTCGCGCATTGCGCCCGGTATCCGGCGCGGGGTGCGCGTCAACCAGGGCGATGTCATCGCCCACGTGGGTACCACCGGCTGGGCCACGGGCCCGCACCTGCACTACGAGTTCCGGATCGCCGGGCGCGCCCGCAACCCCTACGCCATCGCCATGCCGGCCGGCGAGCCCGTGCCCGCGGCGCTGCTGCCCGATTTCCGGCTGCACGCCGCGCCGCTCGTCGCGCGCCTCGAGCTGCTCGCCGCGCGCCCGCTCGCGCGCCTGGAGTGAGCCGGGCACTCTTCGCGGGACTGATGTCGGGCACGAGCCTCGACGGCGTCGACGCGGTGCTACTCGATCTCGGCGGTCGGGCGCCCCGGGTGCGCGCACACGTGCACCATCCGTTCGACGCTCTCCTGCGCGCGGAGCTGCTGGCGCTGAACGCGAGCGCCGCGGACGAGCTGGACCGCGCCGCGCGCTGCGCGAACGAGCTCGCGCGGCGCTACGCCGGCGCGATACGCGCGCTGCTCGCGGCAGCTGCCGTCGAGCCGCGCGACGTGCAGGCCATCGGCTGCCACGGGCAGACGGTGCGCCACCGCCCCGACGCCGGCTACACGCTCCAGCTCGGCAACGCGGCGCTGCTCGCGGAGCTCTCGGGAATCTGCGTGGTGGCCGACTTCCGCAGCCGCGACGTGGCTGCGGGCGGCCAGGGCGCGCCGCTGGCGCCGGCCTTCCACGCCGTGATGTTCGGCAGCAAGCGCGAGGACCGCGCGGTGCTCAACCTGGGCGGCATGGCCAACCTGACCTGGCTGCCCGCGGGCGGAGCGGTGACGGGATTCGATACCGGTCCGGGCAACTGCCTGCTCGACCTGTGGGCCGAGGCGCACCTGGGCAAGGCGGTGGACGAAGACGGGGCCTGGGCGGCGGGCGCGACCGCGGACGCCGCGCTGCTGGAATCGCTCCTCGCGGAGCCCTACTTTGCCCTGCCGCCGCCCAAGAGTACCGGCCGGGACGCCTTCAACGACAACTGGCTGCGCTCGCGGCTGCCTGCCTCCTGCGAACCCGGCGTGGTGCAGGCGACGCTGCTCGAGCTGACCGTCGAAAGCGTCGCGCGGGCGCTGCACGCGCACTGCCGCGGCGTGCAAAGGCTCATCGTCTGCGGTGGCGGCGTGCGCAACCGCAGGCTGATGGGGCGCCTGCGCGCCGTGCTTGCGCCGGTGCCGGTGGCCTCGAGCGCCGAGCACGGCATCGAGCCGGGGCTCGTCGAGGCGGCTGCGTTCGCGTGGCTGGCTCACCGGACGCTCGAAGGCCGGCCGGGAAACCTCCCCGCGGTGACGGGGGCGAAGGGTGCTCGAGTCCTCGGCGCAATCCACCCCGCCTAGAAACGCAAAAGGGCCTTGCGGCCCCTTTGCGGATGCGTAACGGGATGTCTGCCGGCTAGGCCGAGAAAGACGAGCCGCAGCCGCAGGTGGACGTGGCGTTCGGGTTCTTGATCACGAACTGCGCGCCTTCCAGGCCCTCCTGGTAGTCGATTACGGCGCCCACCAGGTACTGGTAGCTCATCGGGTCGATCAGCAGGGTGACGCCGTTCTTCTGCATCACGGTGTCGTCCTCG